>NZ_CBFIIF010000003.1:0-157285 GCF_965662665.1 Congregibacter sp.
TTTGGCGATGTGCGCCAATGTTTCAACAAGGCTAAGTGCAAGCTAGGCAACACCGGCAGCGTCAGCCACCTGTTCGATCACAGCGCCATTTTCGTGTTCTCGCATAGCGACGAAGAGGCCGTGCTTGAGGCGCTAATGATGGCTGACGTGGATGTTAGCGATATAGAAAGCGAGGACGGGAAAGTGACCGTTTTCGCACCTCACACCGAGTACTTCAAAGCCAGGCAGGCCATCATTGACGAATATGGCGAAACCGAATTTGACGTTGATGAGATACAGTTCGTGCCACAACTCACTACACCACTTGGCGATGAAGATCAGGCGATCATGGACACTCTCATCGATCTACTGGACTACCTGGAGGATGTGCAGAAGATCTATCACAACGCTGCCTAGCGGGCGGCGCCAGACCTACGACGCGCACGAGTAAGAGTCAGCCCACAGCGCAGTCGTTCATAAATACCGCCAAGGCGAAGTCTTTATCAGAAATGCCACCTACATCATGGGTCGTCAGTTCTACGCGGACGCGGTTATAAACGTTAAACCACTCTGGGTGATGATCTCTGCGCTCCGCAAAGAGCGCGACTCGTGACATAAAACCCCAGGCGGCATTAAAGTCGTCAAACTTAAATTCTTTCTCAAGTTTCCCGCTTTCGTTCAATGTCCAAGGGGCAGTGGATGACGCGTTCAACTGTTCGACCCTATCGTCCAAAGCGGCCCCCACCAATAATCGATCGTCCATGTCTTTTCCTTGTCTATGGCTCTCTGGGTGAAAGAATAGAAGAAACCAAGAGCCGCTAACAGAGCGTGTTCTTTCAGGACTCGGAGTACCCCACCCTACTCACATCCTCCTCTCACCCTCCTTCGACAACGCTTCTCAACGACTCACCCTATCGCGTAGTTAATTCAGTTCACCTGAATTCGATAGCGGATTAGATCGCTCGTGGCAGAATGCCGCCCACACTGAACTCCTCACCAACATCAACGGAAAGATAAAATGCAATCTTCACGGACTCGTTCCGCGCTGTTTCTCTCAGTGCTGGCCATTACAACCACTAGCCAAGCTCGAGAATATCCCGAGCTCGAAGGCCCTTACATGGGCCAGACAGTCCCGGGTAACCTTGCCGAAGTATTTGCGCCAGATATCGTTTCAACCGACGGCTGGGAGGTAGAAGGTGTCTTCGCGCCAGGTATGCGTGAGTTTTACTTCACTACCAATGGCGGCGAATACAGCGTGGCAACGGTGGTGGGCTTCCGTCAGGAAGGCAACATCTGGAAAAAGTACACCGAGTTCCAGCGCGACGGAGAAGTCACGTTCTCTCCCGATGGTCAGCGCATGCATATGGCTGAAGGATACAAAGATCGTGTAGGCGACGACTGGTCAGAGCGCAAAGAACTCGGCCCTATGTTCCAGCGAGAGGATTGGGGAATCATGCGGCTATCAGCCTCCGCAAAGGGCACCTATGTTTTTGATGACTATAAGAGCGGTGACCTGATACGGATCTCCGCGCTCGTCGATGGTGAACGCCCAGAGCCCGAAGAAATGGACCCCGTGGTTAACACCGGCGAGTGGACAGCCCACCCCTTTATCGCGCCGGACGAAAGCTACCTGATTTGGGATAGTGAGAGAGAAGGCGGTTTCGGAGACTCCGACCTTTACATCAGTTTTCGCCGCCAGGACGGATTATGGGGGCCCGCTATCAACATGGGTGAAAGGGTAAATTCCGATAAGTGGGATGCCTATGCCACCGTTACGTCCGACGGAAAATACATACTCTTCAATAGGGGGGTGGACCCGGAAAGCAACAACATAGATATCTACTGGGTCAGCGCAGACATTATTAGTGAGCTAAAAGCGAAGGACTTGCAGGAAAGATAAGGAGCAAAACCGCCGCCAACAAATGCGGTGCAGAGTTCGCCATAGACCTTGCTACGTCGGCATGCTTAGCCTTCCCCAGCTTCGCATGCGACGTACCAAACAAGTGGACATGGATCGCAGTGTTCTTCGACAGCATTCCATCCTCAACGGAGACCACACCACTCTCGGCAGCCACTAAATTGCTACTCGCTAAAACTAAGCCAGCAGTCAGGGCTGCTGATTTCAAATTTTTTGCTAAGACAAATTCCGGTCATCTTCATGCACTGGGATTTCGAGCGATTTAAGGACCAGTGGCGATATCGTTATCAAGGAGCGTTAGGATTTTATCGATTGAGTCCACGATGGGACCAATGTCCCGCAAGACAATCTGTTGATACTTGTATCGATCCAATACGTTATTGACAAGCTCTGCGTCGACCATCAACGGGGCTCTATTCTTTGGCTGGCCGACGTGCCCCGGAATCCCAACGTTAATTTCTGGATATACCGCCAGATAAGGCCCGATGTTTACCTTAGACTTTAGAAAGGGAATCCACCGATCCGCTAATCCCTCTTGCAGGAAACCATCTTCCTCCTGCAAATCTTCGACGATGCCCGGCCAGGCAAGGAGCAGATCTGCCAGTTGCTGATTGTCCACCAGCCTGGCGCCTTCGCCGTTTAAAAAAGCAGCAACCGCTCCGGCACCCGGATTAAAGGTTCGAGAGGTCAGAAACACCAGTGCAACCATACGATCGTACTCTGGTGTGGAGGGTACGGCCTCGCCTTCCGGGATACTCATCAGTGCGACACAAGCCGCACTTGTTTCCCGATGCTCGTCTTCAATCGGTAGTAAGGCAGATCGGATATCCACAAAGTCCGCTTTAAGACGCAAAAGCAGGAGCTGCTCGGCTCGTCGATCAGCGCGATCCTCCCACCAGGCATCGATAGCGAATGCCAGCAAAATACTTAATACAATCGCTGTCGCTTCGGCGAAAAGGCGTTTCCAAGGTAGTGGCTGAGAATCGGTCATCTCATAAGTATACGCGCAGATAAACGCCGCGTAGTGGTTGAGCATGGCGATCGCAAGCAAATGCTAAAGTATGCCTCTGTACCTTTCTGATAGGACTATCCCCCCATGCGCTTTTTGTTATTGATAGTGGCCGCGTCGCTTTCCGCACATGGATTTGCGCAGGATGATCTCGCCAAGGCGGCGCAAAACCCCATAGCGAGCCTCATTAGCGTACCGATCCAGAGTAACAACGACTTTGACTGGGGCCCCGACGGAGAGTGGTTTAGTGTCAGCAACATTCAACCTGTGATTCCTCTCGAATTAAATGACGACTGGAATCTTGTAACTCGCACTATCGTGCCGATAATTTCCCAGCCGGGTCTTACACCTTCACAGGGCAGGAAAACAGGCATCGGCGACACACTGCTAACCGCTTTCCTGGTTCCCAAAAACACGGGTAAGTGGAGCTGGGGAGTCGGGCCCGCAATACAGCTGCCTACCGCAACCGACGACAGGCTCGGTGGCGGAGAATGGGGAGCTGGCGCTTCTGTCGTCGCTTTAACCATGCCGGGGCGGTGGGTCATTGGTGGACTACTCAGTAATGTTTGGGGAGTTGATACTGACCCAGGCAACGAGATAAACCTTTTTACAATGCAACCATTTATCAACTACAACCTTGACGAAGGTTGGTACCTAACCTCCTCACCGATCATTACGCGCAATGCAGAAGCGGATAGCTGACAGGATTGGACAGTCCCTGTTGCAGCTGGGGTCGGTCGGGTGTTTGCAATAAAGAGCCAGCCGGTCAATGTTCAAGCGCAGGCGTATTACAACATCGAAAAACCTGACATCTCTGGCGACTGGGGGCTGCGCCTTCAGTTTCAGCTGATGTTCCCGAAATAGAATGGCGCCTACTCAGCTCGTCCTGCCGATCACCCGCGCATACTGGACTGATAGTGCTACGATGCGCATCGCAAACTAATAGATAAACATTTCTTCCTAGTTACCCCAGCCTCCGCGGCCCAATACAGAGGAACACCATGAACTACGTACACATCGTTGCAGTGCTCGCTGTTTTTCAATTCATCTACTTCGGAATAATGGTGGGACGCGCCCGAGGCCAATATGATGTTGCTGCCCCTGCCACTTCCGGACACGAAATGTTCGACAGGGCTTTTCGTATACAGATGAACTCCCTCGAACAACTCGTCTGCTTTTTACCGGCTCTGCTGCTGGCGGGTCTCTACTGGTCCAACGCGATCATTGCCGCAGTTGGTACTGTATATCTGATGGGCCGCGTTGTGTACGCAACGTCGTATTCAAAAGATCCTAAGACGCGTGGAACGGGTTTCATGCTAAGCATGATGCCTACGCTCGGCCTGCTTCTAGCGGCAGCTGCGGGCGCGATTACTGCCTAAAGCCTAATCGGAATTTGCTTTAGCCTTGGATTCGTTAGCAGCCGATCCAAAAATGCCCTTGGCCATGAGCGAGGTCTCCCCTGCCCGGCGCCGCTGATAGACCTCTGAACGCAGGGCATGAATCTCAGCATTCTCGGGCTCCGCCAGGCTCGCCATTTCAACAAGGTGGCAGGCACTGCGAATATCGGTTTCGGTAATCTCCAAAGCACGGCCCGCCAACTTCGCAGCGCCGCCAGCAAGGGCAGCAAGCTCCTGCGCAAGCCGATTGTCGGGAGCAGGCTTTAGATTTGCGGGATTACCGTCATACCAGCCTCCGTAGAGTCGCCATAGATTGCGAATCACGAACTCTGGCTCGTCATAGGTCGGCGCAAGCCAGGGCTTATCGGTAAGCGAACTCGGCACACTAACACCATGAATAATGTCGCTTAGACGCGCGCCCTCATTCATGAGGGTCAGCGTGTGCTCGACCAGGTATTCCAGAGCGCTGGCCACATCATCGAGAACGGTGGCGATGCGTTCCTTGCCGCAGATTGGCAGACCGTGGGCTGGTAAAAAGAGCTCGGCCTCCATCGCTGACATATCGCGGAGTGCTTTTGCCCACTCTCGAGGATAGCGCTGTGCTTTCTGTGGATTTCCCGCATTAGGAAAAGCCCAGATGAAGAAGTCCCCAGCACAAATAGCGCGCTGAGAAGGCACCCAGGCCCAGGTGTGGTCATCGGTTTCACCCTTGGAATGTCGCAGTTCAAAGCGCGTATCGCCGGCTACGAGGGTATGCGCATGATCGTAGGTTTGATCCGGGTCCGGTGTTGTGGCAGGAAGGAACTGCGCATCGCCTGCGAGGTCGTAGCCACGGCGTTTGAACTGACCGAACTGGCGTTCGTTGACCACCTTGTTGTAACCGTTAGTCATCCGATAACGCTCAAATCGATGCAAGACGTTTTCGTGGGCAACGACACTCGGCCTCTGTGCCTCGCTGCAAAAAGCACCGCAGCCGCCAACGTGATCGATGTGCCCATGGGTAAACACGACGGAGTGGAACGGATCATCGCTCCACTGCCGGATAGCGTCTACACAGCGCTTACCGCCCTGTTCGTTCGAGGTATCAAACGCCACAAGCCCCTCGTCCGTCTTAAACACTATGCAGTGCGAGAATGCCTCTACAACGGCGGTGTTCTCCGAAAGCTCAGATAGCTGGTGATTGATACGATTGAGTGGGCCTGACTGCTCGAGGTCAACTCGACCGTCAATGACCCCGGATGAAATCTCCAGCAAATCAGCCATAGATGCTTAAGCCCTTTCCCAATGTTCTTGATAGCCACAAACAAGCATGCTTCACCGAAGCTAGTCGCTTAGAAGGCACGCTCTTCAAAACGGAGTCACAGGCTTAGCTTGCAACCTTGGGGTGAAGCACCACAGGAAGCTTTGAGTAACCCATAACGAAGTTTGACAATACGCGTTCGGGCTCACCAACCACCTCAACGCGCTCAAACCGCTGGAGAATCTCCTCCCAAAGGATACGCAGCTGCATCTCGCCTACCCGGTTGCCCATGCAACGATGAATTCCAAACCCAAAGGACAGGTGTTGGCGCGCATTTTCACGATCAATGAGAAACTCATCCGGGCGCTCGATTACGTCTTCATCGCGATTTCCGGAGACGTACCACATCACCACCCGGTCACCCTTCTTAATATGCTGACCCCGGAACTCTATATCCTCGAGGGCAGTTCGCCGCATATGGCCCAGAGGTGTCTGGTAGCGAATAATCTCCGACACCATATTTGTCACTAAACCCGGATTTGCCGTTAGCTTTGCGTACTCATCGGGATTACGGTTGAGTTCGACCACACCCGCCGAAATAGAGTTGCGCGTCGTGTCGTTGCCTCCGACGATAAGCAGCATAAGATTCCCAAGAAACTCCTCGGGGTTATCAATCATGTCTCGTGTGTCTTCGCCGTGGGCCAGCAGCGAAATGAAATCAAACTTCATCGGCTGTGCCGCGCGCTCCCGCCACAAGCGACTGAAGTACTCGAGACACTCGCCCAGCACCCGCTGCCGTTCGTTCATATCCACATCAACGCCCACGGTCTCGGAGGTGGTCGTCACATCAGACCAATAAGGCAGCAAGTGTCGATCTTCAAAGGGAAAATCAAAGAGTGTGGCGAGCATCTGCGTGGTGAGTTCTTTTGATACGCGTTCTACCCAATCAAACTCTTCACCCACAGGAAGACTGTCCAAAATAGTTACAACGCGCTGACGAATAAGATCCTGAAGCTCGTTGAGTCGCTGAGGGGCCACCGCTGGCTGCACCGTCTTTCGCTGTACATCGTGCTTGGGGTTGTCCATAGCGATAAACATAGGAGGGGCAAAACCCTGCGGCTGATCACCGATGACAATGTCACGCTCGGAAGAAAAACGCGTGTGGTCTGTATCCACCGCCATAATGTCCTTGTACTTGGTGATTGACCAGTACGGTCCGAACTGACTGTCGGGACAAAAGTGCACCGGCGCTTCTCGACGGAGACGACGGAAATACTCACCGTGGGCATTGGCCTGAAAGATTTCGGCCTGGGCAACATCCAGGGTATCAAGAGGAAGGGAACCAGGATCGGGCACGTCGCTATGAACGCTTGCTAACGCCACTTCAGCCATGATTTTTCTCGCTTTGATTTGTTATTGGAATACCATCCCCATTAAAGCTTCCGGAGCGCAGAATGCAAGCGGTTTGAAACACGCGATAAGAGTACCCACTCGAGGAAGTATTCGAGCTATATTTCGAGCTGCGAATTAATAAACACGCTCTATGATTATTCAACGCTTCGCCAACGCGCTTCGATCTCAGGACTGGGTCACCGTGTTCATTGAGTTTTTCTTGGTTGTGCTAGGTGTGCTCGTCGCCCTCGAAGTTGATCGCTACAACGAGCGTCAGAAGGAACGCGCAGAGGATGCGCGCTTAGCAGGGGCATCGGACTGCTACCGCGGCACCAAGTAAAGTCCCGAAAACAACGCGGGCTAGCCGATGAGAACTTTCATGACGTTCGCGAGTAACAATCCAACATAGTTGCCTAAAGCCGTGCCCAGCAAACCAACCGCAATACCCGGCAAGATTAAGTTAGGTACGCCCCGTGCCCCGGCTATCGCCATAGCCGAAGACGCTCCTCCTATATTTGCTTGAGAAGCGATAGCGATCACTGTCGAGTCTATCTTGAGCATGATGCCCACACCGAAAATCATGACGCCGTGAATAAGCACCGTGCCTAAAGCAAAGTAGAAAATGGCCGGACCGATCTCGATGATCCTTGCGATAACCGAGACAGCCCCGTTGGTTGCTAGAAACAAGAGCAGTAAATAGTTACCCAATACGAGCGCGCCCGACAGTTTTTTTACAACCTGAAATTGCGCAAGAACCAGTACCAGGGTCGTGAGCCAAATGATCATAGGAATGACTGGCACCCAAGTACTAATCAGCCTTGATAACCACATACACACCATGACAATAGACATCAGCATAGCGAGATCACGAAGAGTAATCGGCTTGCCGCTGGAATAGAGCAGACTTCCAATACCTGTCTTCGCGCCTACTTCGTCACCACGATTCTCCATCGTCGAAGATTCGAGCTGCGGATCTCGCTTCCCAAAAAACTCGGGAATCGTAATACAGGCTATCAGCCAGATAGCGGTGACGATGACATCGGCGGCAACGCCCGCGGTAAAGTACTCGCTCGAGGTGTCCAGGGCCTGTCCTACTGCGGCGAAGTTCACTCCACCACCAATGTAGGTGGCGGCAAACTGTCCAGAGAGCTTCCAGGTATCGGCGCCAATGGCATCTACAAGCATAAAGCCCATTACAGCGCCCCCAAGTGCCGCACCACAGGCGCCCAGCAAAAAAGCTTTGAGCATCGGTCCGCCCGCTTGCCTTATGGAGGCTAAGTCCACCGTTAAAAGAAACAGCGTAATGCCTGCCAATACACCCGGCCCTCGAAAAAAGTCGTAAACCACTGACTCCCCTGGGATGACGCCGACGTTGGACAACAACATGCCAATGAGAATGCTCAGCGCTGCGGCGCCGATTTTCTTAAAGGTTTTGGTGTTTTTCTCGAGCCAAATCGCGCAAAGAACCGTCACTACCAGAATCAAAACGATAGCTGTGTTATCTGAGGTCGGCTCAAACATGGGTTAGTCCTCTACCGTTACTTTTACTTCTCAAGTTCCAAGCCGTAACTTGGCTGAAGGCGTTTACACCACGTTGATCAACGGCTTACCCGCAAGATACAGCCGCAAATTTTGGCAAAATAAATCGGTGATCAATTGATTCTCGTTGTTAGTGGTGCTCGCCGAATGAGGACTAACAATTACATTTGGCATGTCCCAAAGGGGGCTATCCTCTGGCAAGGGCTCCGTCTTGAAAACGTCTAAACCTGCTCCTCGCAGATGCCCGCTCTGCAGCGATGCGATTAAAGCGGGCTCATCGACCAGAGCACCTCTGCCAATATTCACCAGCACCGCACCGCCCGGCATCGAAGCAAACTGATCCTCGCCCATCATATTTTCAGTCTCGGCGGTATGCGGAGCGATCAACACCAAAAACTCGGCCCTAGGCAAAACCTTATCCAGAGCATCGGGAGTATAAAGCTCGTCAACATTCAAGGCGTCGAGATCTGCATGACTCGTTGATCGCTTTACTCCAATGACGTTCATCCGAAACTGCTTGGCCAGCCGTGCCACTTCTTGACCGACCTTTCCAAGGCCCACGATGACTATTGTTCTGTTGCTTAAATCAAAGCCGGCGTAACGCTCCCAACGCTTCGCTTTTTGCTCTTCCATCAGTCTGAGGAAGCCCTTGTTGAAGATCGTCATGACCATGAAGCAAAACTCAGCCAGAGGCTGGGCGTGGATGCCTGCGGCATTGGTAAACACCGTATTGGGCATACGTTCGCGATAACCGCGTTCACTCAGAAAACGCGCAACGCCCGAGCTTGTGGTCTGTAGCCAACGGGCATTAGGCGCAAGGCCCGGCAGGTCATCAAGGTGGGTCTGGTCAAAGTCGAAAACGACCTCTGCCTCAGCGAGGAGCTTTTGCCACTGCTCTTCTTGCTGCGCAGACCGTTCAAAGGGTTCGCCCTTGTGGTCAGCAGGGTAACGAGGCTTTGCGATGAGCGTCGGTTCGTAAATCACCTCAAGGCTCGAGTCGACCGCTCGAATTTGCTCGACGTATTCAGATTCTAGAAAGCTGGTAATGAGTATTAGGACAGGCATTAATTCGCCTGACCTACATAACCCGGGCCATACAAAACCCTTCCGGGCCTGCGACCCGTATGGCCTCCATTCTCTACAACCACCTCTCCATTAACCAGTACGTACTTCATACCAACAGCATACTGATGTGGATTCTCG
This sequence comes from Congregibacter sp., assembly GCF_965662665.1. NCBI lineage: Bacteria > Pseudomonadati > Pseudomonadota > Gammaproteobacteria > Cellvibrionales > Halieaceae > Congregibacter > Congregibacter sp. The sequence goes on from NZ_CBFIIF010000003.1 coordinate 9,678, forward strand.
AAAGTCGCCTTGTCGATAATTTCATCCGCATCAAAAACTGCAATGTCGGCGAAGTATCCTTTGTTAATAAATCCCCGGTCACGGATCCCAAGCCTGAGGGCTGACGCACTACTCATTTTGCGGATAGCTTCCTCAAGACTAATCACCCTCCGCTCTCGCACGTAAAGCCCTAAGACTCTGGCAAAGGAGCCGTATTGCCGGGGATGGGGTGCGCCCTCACCAAACACACCCACCGGACCGTCCGAGCCGATAGCGCTAGCGGGGTGCTGCATGATTCGGTCAACGTCCTCAGGGCCAATCGCGTGATAGACCGCAATCGCGCCACCCCCACGAATAATGTCGAACACAACATCGGCCGCGTTCTCTGGCGTGGGCTCTAAGCCTCGCTCCGAGGTTATCTCCGCTAAATTCTTTCCTTCGAGCTCTCGATCCCAGTCGCAGCCTGAGATAAAGATGTTCTTGGGATGACCACCGCCGCGGTCAAATAGGATTTTGTCGACAACAGCAGCTTTAACGACAGCTTGAGTCTCTGGATCATTGATACGCGCGAGCAGCTGCTCCCGCCCTCCTTCCTGGGCCCACTGGGGAATTAGCGCATCGATATAGGTTTGCGACGCCGTATAGGGGTAGTGATCTATAGTCAAATCGACGCCAGCTCCCCTTGCCTCGTCAACGAGACGCAAGGTTTCTTTTGATTCGCCCCAGTTTTTCGCTCCGATAACCTTGTGGTGGGTTATCTGAACCGGAATGTCTGCCTCGATTCCAATGCGGATCGTTTCTTTAACGGAGTCGATAATCTGAGCGGCTTCGTCTCGCATGTGAGATATGTAGATGCCGTCATACTCGGATGCGATCCTGGACAGCTCGATGATTTCTTCTGTGGGTGTAAAGCTCCCCGGCACATAGAACAGTCCAGTGGAGATACCGAGGGCACCGTGCTCCATAGCTTCTCGAACCATCTGCTTCATCTGCGACAATTCTTCCGCCGTGGCCTCGCGGTCGTCTTTTCCGATGACCGCTTCGCGGATCGTGCCCTGACCCACAAAAATCGCCCAATTAGGGCTAATCTTATGCGCGGCGATCGCCGCGTAATGCTCATCGATGGGGAACGGTGAGCTACCGTCATTACCCGCCGTGAGGGTGGTAACCCCCTGTAACAGCGAGCTCTCGACATTGGGTACTTCAAAAACACCCGGAAGCGCATGCGTGTGAGGATCGATGAAGCCCGGAGCTACAGTAAGCCCCGTAGCATCAATTCTGCGTGTAGCGGTAAAAGCGCCGAGGTCACCAATACTGACTATCCGATCACCAACAATGCCAACATCGGCCTCGTACCATGGATTCCCGGATCCATCGACAATTCGACCGCCCGCAACAATAAGATCAAATCTATCTTGAGCGTAGGCACCGGGGGCGAAGGACAGCATGGCAAGGAGCGCAATCAGTAGCACTCGCATAGAAGACATGAGGGTTCTCATCCGCAACACTTTTTATACTTCTTGCCGCTACCGCAGCTACAGGGCTCATTACGCGCAGGGGTCTTTTCAACCGTAACAGTAGGTCCTTTGTTCAATAGGGCCGTAAGCTCTTTGATCGACTCCTCAGCATCATTATTCGTATCAACGGTGATATGTGCGTGGAGCTTTGCATCGTCCACGAGGGCCTGCACTTCTGCCTGTCGCGCCGCACTGGTCACAACTAACTCCAGAGGATACTTTTCGCTGCCGGCAGTACTACCACCCTTCGCTTGATAAGCGCCTCCCGCATAATCCTGACGGGCATTCTGACGACCCTTGAAGAAAAACTTATCTGACATGCTTTGTCCTTACTGAAAATCGTAGATCGGATGTCGCTGGAGGACCGCGCGGATAGCAATCATTAAAACATGAATCTAACAGAATACTCTTACCTAGAAGCTGTGCCCCATTGTGCGAGAGCAGATGAATACAGATGCCATTCTGGTTTTGTCAGTGCTACTGTCAGAGCTATCTCGTGACCACCCACCTGATCCTGAGGTTCCCATGACCAAATTCCGCACAACTCGTTCGCAGTGTTTCGCAGCGTTACTGAGCATCGCAGCTTCAGCGCTAGCATTGGCGCAAACACAGCCACCTTTGGAAATGACCTACTTTGGCGCCGCGGGCTGGCGCATCACCGACGGTGAGACCATCGTTCTTGTGGACCCATGGCCGTCACGGGTCCAGTACGGCGGCGCCGGGCACCCCGACGATGAACGCCCAATCTACAAGCGCACCGACCCCGCACCCGTGGATAAGGACCTTGTCGACAAGCTCATTCCTGAAGCCGACTACATTTTGATGCAGCACGGGCACTTTGATCACCTAGGCGATGTGCCGTATATCGCAGAGAAGACGGGCGCGAAAGTCGTGGGCACAGAAACCGTCATCATGATCCTCAAGGCATACGGTATTCCAGACGAGCAGCTCTATCCCGTCAAAGGTGGTGAGGACTATCTGTTCGATGGTTTCAGCGTTCGCGTTGTGCCGGGACTTCACTCGGCACTCAATCAAAAACACTACATCGATAACCGGACCTACGACCAAAGCACTTACCTAAAGGCACCGCTGCGCATTGAGCAGTTTATTGAGGGTGGCGCATTGAGTTTTTTGGTGCGCCTGGGCGGTCGCAGCATACTAACCATGGGATCCATGAACTTTATCGAGCGAGAGTTCGAAGGTCTTGAGCCTGACATCCTCCTTGCGGGAATCAACGGTTCACGTCTCGGTCTTTATGACTACGACCGTCGCCTCCTCGAATCCACGGACTTTCCACCGATCGTCATTCCTACACACTGGGACAACTTTCGACTGCCTTATGGCTTCTCTCAAGAGGCTAACGTAAAACGAAACCTCATCCCCTTCGTCGAAACCGCAAAGCAAGTATCACCCAACTCGCGGGTGATACTGCCCGTGCATCTGGAGCCTATCGTTATCCCTTAGGCTCTATCAACGACGGGGCCAGTCGTCTCCCAAGCTCTGCAGGCCGGCCTTTTCGAGTGCCTCATTGAGCTTGGGTAGATCCGTGCTTATCGTTGACTCCAAATCCGAGAGCAAACCATCAAGCTCGTCTTTTAATAGCGCAAAAACATCCAGCTGACCTTGCGTGGGACGACCATCGCCACTCTCGGTACTCTTTTGCAGGTAGGCGAGACGGTTATTGAGTTTTATAGGAAAGTTAAGCGGATCTTGTGGGCTCACGTTCTTAACCTGATAAAGCTCCCCCTCTACCGCACTCAACTTATCGCTAAACTTCTCGGCAGCTCTCGCAAGGCGTTTTGAGGGTGCCTCACCCAATTGATCCTCGAGCTGTCTTTTCAGTTCACGAATGCGGATTACTCCTTTGTTGGCTGCATCCGTCGCGTCCCGGATCTGCATAGCAAATGCGAACTGCTCCTGAATATCTTCCTCAGGTACATCAAAGCGAGGATCAGACTTGAGCATAAAGGTCGCGCTCTGCGTGTCGCCATCCACCGTCATTGAGACCCTGTACTCACCGGGAGGAGCGATAGGGCCCAATTGCGGGCGACCTGACCAAATAATCATGCCCTCAAAATCAGCAGCACCGGCGTAGCGATTATTCCAGGACCAGACGTTAAGTCCCTTAGCGGTCGTCGGGGCTTTCGGTAACGCGCCATACCAGCGGGCGTAAGGGTCGTCGACCTCTTCCAGCTCGGGCTCCGTGCCAATCTTTTCAACAATGACATTGCCCTGACTATCAATCAACGAGATGCGAACTTCCTCAGCCTCTTCCGCTAAGTAATATTGAATTGAAGCTTCCTGAACCCGGCGTACCGCATACAAAGGCTCAAACAAATGGAACTTGGCCGCCGCTATTTCTGAGGAGTACTCTCGAAGGGGCGCAATATCATCCAGCACGTAGATTGATCGACCATGGGTCCCGACGACTAGATCTTTGTCGGTCACATGCAGGTCAGCGGTTTGTGTGTCAGGCATGTTGAGCTGCAAGGAGTGCCAGTTTTCACCGTCGTCAAAAGACACGTAAACCGCATGCTCACCACCGGCAAACAATAATCCGGCTTTGAACGGGTCTTCTCTGACCACATGGATAAAGTCGTCTTCGCGAATGCCTTTGACGATCTTTGTCCAGGACTTCCCGTAATTGTCTGTCTTCCAAATGTAGGGCTTGCGGTCGTCCATTTGATAGCGCTTTACCGCGATGTATGCGGTACCCGGCGAATGCGCCGACTCATCGATGATGCTGATACGCGAATGTTTAGGCAGGTCTTTGGGTGTAATGTTTTCCCAGGATTCACCGTGATTGCGGGTGATGTGCATCAGACCGTCATCGGACCCTGCCCAGATCGTATTCACATCGTGCTGCGAGGGCTCCAACGCAAAAATCGTTGCGTAGATCTCCGGGCCATTCATGTCATTGGTAATTACGCCGCCGGTTTTACCCATAGTCTCGGGTTCAGCATAGGTAAGGTCAGGACTTATCTTCGACCAGCTCTGCCCTTCGTCTTCGCTAATCCACACATGCTGCGACGTCGTGTAAAGCCGACTCGAGTCCACGGAAGAAAACACAATGGGGAAAGTCCACTGCCATCGCTCAGGTAGCGCACTGGCGGGCTCTCCCGAGAAAAAACGAGGAAAGACCTGCACGTCCCGTTGGTAACCCGTGGCGCGATTGAACTTGGTTAACAGTGCGCCCTGGCTTCCGGCATAGAACCAATCCGGTTTATCGGGATGCTGAGCGATGTAACCGCTTTCACCACCGCCAGCAGGATAGTAATACTCCTGCGAGGGTCCTCGTGCCTGTTTAAAGTCCCAACCCTCGTTCGGTATGCATAGGGTGGAGTTGTCCTGCTGGGCTCCGCAAACGTGATAGGGAAAGTCACTGGTTACCATGATGTGGTAGAGCTGCGAAGTCGGGAAATTTTGATCCGTCCACGACTCGCCGCCATTGATGGAGATGTTCCCTCCTCCATCATTTGAATTAGCCATTCTAAGAGGGTTGCTGGGATCAATCCAAAGATCGTGATTGTCGCCATGCGGGACCTTTATAGCCGTCTCAAAGGTCTCTCCCCCGTCTGTCGACTTATAGAACCCGGTGTTTAACGCATAGACGGTATCCGCATCTTTTGGATCTGCGTAGATGCGGCTGTAGTAAAAGGCCCGCTGACGCAGCTTTCGTTCGCTATTGGTCCGTGTCCAGGTTGCACCGGCATCATCCGAACGAAAAACCCCACCTTCGGCGGATTCGACGATCGCCCAGAGCCGATCAGAGTCCACGGGTGAAACTGTTACTCCTATTTTTCCGACAGGAGCCTCGGCCATACCGGGGTTACCCGTAAGCTCTTCCCACGTATCCCCACCGTCCGTGGATTTAAAGAGACCGCTGTCACCCGCACCTCCCCACATTTTCCAGGGCGTGCGATACACCTGCCAGATCGTTGCATAAAGGGTATCGGGGTTTCTGCGATCGATAATCAGATCAGCCGCGCCCGCTTCGTCGCTCAGGTAAAGAACCTTTTTCCAGGAAACGCCACCGTCCTTACTGCGAAACACGCCACGCTCTTTGTTAGGACCATAAGGGTGACCGAGGGCCGCAACGTATACAGTATCGGGGTCCGTAGGATGCACACGGACTCTCGCGATAGCCTGAGTATCCTTGAGCCCTACGTTCTCCCAGGTTTCACCCGCGTCGACAGACTTATACACCCCGTCGCCTTGCATAATATTGCCGCGAAGCTGTGTTTCGCCGGTACCGATGTACACGACGTCAGGGTTGGTCTCAGCAACGGCAACAGCACCCACAGACGAACTGCTCAGCTGGCCATCGGTCACTGGCTTCCAGTTAAGGCCACCATCGACGGTCTTCCACAGCCCGCCACCCACCGCGCCAAAGTAGTACTCATTTTTTCTACCCGGACTTCCAGAAATTCCGAGGGAACGACCCCCTCGGTTGGGGCCTATGTTTCGCCATTCCATACCCGTAATAACGTTCTGGTCAAAACTCGCTTCCTGCGCAGAAGTTGTGACTGAGAGCGCCAGCATCAGGGCGGACAACAAAAAAATGAGGGTGGTGTTTTTCATGGGCGGTTACCGCTAAACAGTGGACTGTCTCTAGCATACCCCAGAGCTGAACGGTCGTGGCCAGGCTGCTTTGAAAAGTAGCGAGACAAACATGTAAACAAATCGTGAGACTTTTGTGATAACTCCGACCACAGCTCAGCGCAACACTAGCGGCTCCATAACACCACTGGAGTCCCCATCATGAAAAAGACCTTTGTATCACTCGCTTTACTGGCTGCATCAATCGCACCGGCAGGTGCTGCCCAATTTGACGTCGAAATCATAAACCTCACTCGGGGAAGCTATTTCACCCCGCTGCTCGTTGCCGCTCACACCTCTGACGCGAGTTTGTTCACGAGTGGAGAACCCGCAAGTGCCAGTCTCCAGGCGATGGCCGAAGGTGGAGACATTTCCGCGCTGGTGGCGGATGTCGAGGGCATCAACGCCACCGTTGTGGCCAACCCCGCAGAAGGCCTCCTGGCGCCAGGCCAGCGCACCAGCGCCATGCTTAATACCGATGGCGCGCCGGACAACACACGCCTGTCCATCGTGGCGATGATTCTGCCCAGCAACGACGGCTTCATGGGCCTCAATGCCATTGAGATCCCCACAGAGCCGGGCCGCTATGTTTATAGCGTGAACGCCTATGACTCCGGTACCGAAGGTAACGATGAAGCGGTTGGTAGCGGCGCACCGGGAGAACCTGGATACCCTGCTCCCCCGCCAGTGCTCGCGGCCAGCGGTACCAATGGCACGGGTATTGACGCGACTGCTGAAGGCTTCGTGCACATTCATCGCAATGTCCTGGGAGACGACAACCTCAGTGGTGGCAACAGCGACATCGACAACACCGTGCATCGCTGGCTCAACCCGGTCGTTAGCGTTGTTGTAACGGTTAACTAAGGAGCACCTAGACCATGAGATATCTATATCTTCCGCTCATTGCCAGTGTTCTTGTCGCCTGCGGTGACAGCGGCGGCATCACTACACCCCCCGTCCCAGAGCCAACGCCGGCGCCCGTAACAAACGCCGGCTACGAGGTCAGCGTAGTGAATCTGACCATCGGACAACCGCTGTCCCCGGTAGCCGTTATGCTTCATGAGGACAGCCAGTGCGTGTTCACCATTGGTCAACCCGCATCGGCTGGCTTGGAGCTGCTTGCTGAGGGCGGCGACAATGGCGAGCTTCTGAATGAGTTTAGTGATGCCGTGACCGCTAGCGGGGAAGCGCCCGTAGGGCCTGGCGCTAGCGACATGCTGTCCTTAGAGATAGAAGGGGACGACACTTCCGGTGTGCGTCTATCCGTCGCAACCATGCTGGTTAACACCAATGATGCAATTACTGGCCTAAACAGTATCGACATTTCTCAAATGGCAGTAGGCGACTCGCTCTCCTTTAGCGCCATCGCCTACGATGCAGGCACCGAAGCTAACAGCGAAGCAGCGGGCACTATTCCTGGCCCGGCGGATGGAGGCGAAGGTCTCAACAGCGCTCGGGATGACCTGGCCGATCAGGTCACCATGCATGCTGGTGTTGTCACTGCAGATGATGGATTGACGGGGTCAGTGCTTAACCAAAATCATCGCTTTGACAACCCCGTCGCCCGCTTACGTATCACCCGGACGCAGTAAAATGGAACATAGCTCGAGAACTCGCGTGGACAGCAGTCCTCTAAAAGAACTGTTCCGCCTTGATTCCGAGCTACCCATGACTGAAGCGTCACTATCTAACTTCGATGCGCGATCAACCGACCTGAGTATCGTCGCAGCTCCTCCGCGCATTCTCATTGTCGAGGATGACGAGGATATCGCCCGTCTTATTGCTATGCATCTGGAAGACCTGAATGCGGAGTTGATTCACTCCATTCGTGGCGACCATGCCCTGGCGCTGGCGCGCGACGAGACCTGGAACCTCATCGTCCTCGATTTAAGATTGCCCGGCATTGGCGGGCTCGATATCTGTCGACGATTGCGCGAGCATGGAAGTATTACGCCTATTCTCATGCTTACTGCTAAATCCAGCGAGCTCGATCGAGTCCTTGGACTCGAACTGGGGGCTGACGACTAACTGACCAAACCCTTCAGCCCTAAGGACTGCGCACAAACACGCGCTGCGCCTCAACGAACTCATCGGTGAATTATTTGAACTCTCCACCTTGGAGTCGGGGAGTGTCGAGCCCCATTGGGAGAACTTCCCCGTCATGGAGCTCGTTCAGGACATTGTTCTTGATCATGAAATCTCCGCTCGGGAACAGGGAATTACGCTGACTACGGTGGCGCCCAGCGAAAGCTTGCAGGTGCGCGCCGACATCGCAATGATTCACCGCCTACTTGAGAACCTCATTCACAATGCGCTTAAGCATACGCCTGAAGGGGGCGCGATCACGGTGACGGTCACCAGTGACGAAGCAGCGGGTGCTTGTTCAGGTGTCCGACAACGGCGACGGCATAGCATCTCAGGACATACCGCATATTTTTGAGCGTTTCTATCAACGCGATACTGATTCAACGGGCGACACAGCGAATGCCGGGACAGGTCTGGGCCTAGCAATCGTTAAACGCATCGTGGATCTCCATCGCTCACAGATTGCCGTGCGCAGCGAGGGCCGCCTGGGTACGGAGTTCAGTTTCTGGCTCCCCCAGCCTGCCGTATAAATACCGCGCTTAGACGCGCCTATTGAGGCCGTCAAAGGCTGTGGGCGGGCCGGCCACGCATCACAGGTTTTTGTAGACCACACCACCCTTCATAACGAAAGGCACGGACTCGGTGATGCTGATATCTTCTAAGGGGTTACCCTCCACGGCGACGATGTCTGCGAGATAACCCGCCTTGATAGCACCCAGGTCATCCTGCTTCATGAGCGTGGCAGAATTTATCGTAGCGGCCTGCAGCGCCTGCATCTCGGTCATACCAAATTTGACCATGCGAGAGAATTGCCGCGCATTGAGTCCGTGGGGATAGATCGAGGCGTCACTACCAAAAACCATCTTTACACCCGCCTTGACCGCTGCGGAAAAACTATCACGCTGGACTTGCCCTACGCTTTCTTCTTTGCGTAAGTTTTCCTCCGGTACACCGTTCGCCCGACCCATGCTGAGCGTGTATTCGGTGTTATAAATATCCATAGACAGATAGGTGCCGTGCTCCAGCGCTAGCTCAATGGCCTCATCATCCAACATGCTGGCATGCTCCACGCTGTCGACCCCCGCAATGATTGCAGCCTTAATCCCTTCTGTTCCGTGGGCATGGGCCGCAACCACCAGGTCACGATAGTGACTCTCACTGACAATCGCCTGCATTTCTTCGAGGGAGTACTGAATGGCTCCGACTTTGGTACCGCGAGAAAACACGCCTCCTGTCGCGCAGAACTTGATGGTATCCGCGCCGTACTTGATGTTCTCCCGGACCTTCTCCCGAACTGCCCAAGGGCCGTTGGCTACGCCAGTATTCTTCTTTTTTTGCTCTGGTGGTGAAAAATTGTCGTCACAATGACCGCCGGTAATTCCAAGCGAGGGGCCTGCGTCCCAAATTCTTGGGCCCATGAGTTCACCACCTTTGATGGAGTCGCGCACCGCGATGACAGAATAGTCACCCATGGCACCCACATTTCGCACTGACGTAAATCCTGCCATCAATGTAGTCCTGGCATTAACTACTGCATTGACTGTCTTTCTTGGCACCGACTGAAAGCGTGATTCCAAAAAAGATACATCACCCACAGACCCATCCAGATGCACATGCATATCCATAAACCCCGGCAGCAGGGTCTTGCCTTTTAGGTGCATCTCGGTAGCACCCTCGGGTGCGGCCAGCTCACCCCGGGTACCCACAGCTTCGATGACGCCATCGGAGATTAAAACCGCAGGATTTGGTACCAGCTCACCACTGAGGGTGTCGACCATGTAATCCGCACTGAGCAACAGCTGCTCGGCTTGTGCGGATGGCCCTAAAGTACTGCACGCAAGGAGCCCGGACAGTAAAGCTACGGCAGACGGCTTGTTCAAAGACATGGATAAGGTCCTTCTAATCGCAAAGTGAGTTCAGATAATGAATGGAGCGGCAAAAAATTGTAGTCTACACGGCTACGAATTTGACGCATGGACTTTTCATCGATGAAAGCACTATCTCTGTTCACAAGCATTGTGAGCGCGCTCTTCCTGTCTGCTGCGAGTGCCGCCGCAAATCTGGACTCCGATTTACTGTCTGGTATGAAGGCACGCAACATCGGCCCCGCCGGTATGTCCGGGCGCGTCAGCTCGGTAGCCTCTGTAAGCTCTAACCCTAATATGATCGTGGTTGGAGCGGCCTCCGGCGGTGTGTGGCGCTCAGACAATGGCGGTATTACCTGGGATGCCCTATTTGATGACCAGTCCGTTAACTCCATTGGCGCTGTTGCCATCAACCAGACCTACCCGGACATCATCTGGGTGGGCACCGGCGAGGGCGCCACCCGAAACTCCACCTCTATCGGCGACGGTATGTACCGATCGACCGACGGTGGTCGCAGCTGGGTCAAAGCTGGACTTGAAGGCACCGAGCGCATCAATCGTATTGCTCTGCATCCTACGGACCCGGACATTGCCTATGTCTCTGCTCTCGGGCCGCTTTGGAACGACGGTGGAGATCGCGGTGTTTTCAAAACCACCGACGGCGGCAAGAGTTGGACCCCCATTCTCACGGGGCCCAATGAGCGCACCGGCGCTACCGACGTCAAAATGGATCCAGGCAATCCCAATAAGCTGTTCGCCTCTCTTTGGCAATTCCGTCGTTGGCCCTATCGCTTCGAGAGTGGTGGTCCCGGCTCCGGTCTCTACTACTCCCTCGACGCGGGTGATTCCTGGACTCAACTTACTGAGGAAGACGGTATTCCCAAAGGTGATTTGGGCCGCTCCATCTTTGCTATAGCACCCAGTGACTCATCGCGTGTTTACGCGCTGGTAGAAGCCAAAGACTCCGCACTCATTCGCTCAGACGACGCGGGTATGAGCTGGACCACCGTAAACGACGAAACGAATATCACGATCCGCCCCTTCTACTACATGCTGCTGGACGTGGACCCACAGGATCCCGACACCGTTTACAACGTTGAGAGCCGCGTGCGGCGCTCCATCGACGGTGGCAAAACCTTTAACTACATAGAAGCCATCGACTGTTGTACTCCCGGCGAGACGGTACACATTGATACTCACGCCTGGTGGATCAATCCGAATGATCCGGCCCATATGATCTCGGGGAACGACGGCGGTATTGCCATCACTCGTGACGGTGGAGATACCTGGCGGTTTATCGAAAACCTCCCCTTGGCTCAGTTCTATCACATCGCCGTTGACAACGCCCACCCTTACCACGTGTATGGCGGACTGCAGGACAACGGATCCTGGCGTGGCGACGCGGAGACCTTCGATGTGGGTGGCATTCGCACCCTGCACTGGCGCGAAGTGGGATTCGGTGATGGTTTTGATACGGTGCCGGACCCAGAAATCCCCGACACCGGCTACGCCATGAGTCAGGGTGGAAACCTGTCACGCTGGAACCTCAACACCGGTGAGCAGCGACTCATTCGCCCCAACCCCCCGACCCTGGATACCGATCTGCGTTTCAACTGGTCCGCTGGCTTTGCCATCGACCCCTTTGATCCGGCTACGATTTACTACGGTAGCCAGTTTCTGCACAAGTCCACAGATCGCGGACTGACCTGGTCTGTTATCAGCGAGGATCTCACTACGAACACGAGTAAGTGGCAGTCCTTTCGAACCTCTGGCGGAATCACACTGGACGTCACCGCCGCGGAGAACTACACCACCATCATCGCTGTGGCACCGTCTAAGCTTGAACAAGGCGTGATCTGGGTAGGTACTGATGACGGTCGAATTCACATCACCAGAGATGGCGGCGAGAGCTGGAGCAGTGTCGAAGACCGCGTTCGCGGCGTACCCAAGGACACCTGGGTACCCATGATTTACCCGAGCCCCCATGACGGTTCGACCGCTTACGTGGTATTCGATAATCATCGTCGCGGCGACTTCACGCCCTATGTTTATCGCACGGAGAATTACGGCAGAAAGTGGACGAAGCTTAGCAACGACTCTGTTAAAGGTTACGCACTATCGATTCTTCAGGATCCCAAGGACCCCGATCTCTTGTGGCTGGGCACGGAGTTTGGCTTGTTTCTCAGCCTCGATGGCGGTGAGGATTGGACCAAGTACACCGCTGGCGTCCCCACGGCCTCTGTCATGGATCTGGCTTTTCAGGAACGCGAGAACGATCTGGTTATCGGCACGCACGGCAGAAGTATCTATGTTCTGGATGACATAGCGCCACTACGCGGACTCGACGACGATGACTTCGAAGCACGTTTTACAGTGCTGGGCGCCAGTGTCGGACAGCAATACGACAGTAACCCAATCATCGGCAGCCGCTTTCTGGCTAATGGTGAGTACGTCGCCGACAACGAGGCTTACGGCGTCATCCTGACATTCATGGCAAACGGCGATGACCTCAAGCACCCCGATGCTGGCATGGAGAAGCTGCGCAAGGCAGAGCTTCGCGCCAACACAGACAAAGTCGACGAAGGCAAAGAGAGCACCTCCCCTCGAGCGACGTTTACGGTCAGCGACCAGAGCGGCGCGCATATTCGGACCTTTAGCACCGACGTTCATCAGGGTATCAATCGGGTGACCTGGAATCTAAAGCGCGACGGACTGCCACGACTTCCGGGAGATAAGAAAGAGTCTGACGTCGATCTCCCCAGCGGTATCGAAGTATTGCCAGGCAACTACTCCATAAGCGTTGCCTTTGATGGTGAGTCGCAGTCTGTGGACGCAGAGGTTCTCGCTGATCCGCGCGTCACTGTTTCGATGGCGTCTATGCAGGCCAATCAGGATATGCAGTTACAGCTCCAGGAGTTGAGCGCGACGATCAATCATGCGCTGAGCCAAATTGTCACGGCGCGGAGAGACCTAAGCACCATCGAAATCCTGCTTAAACAAGCCAGTAATCCCGAGGCATACGCCGATCTCGAAGACAAAGTTAAGACCAACCGGGAGACCTTAACGTCCCTGGAGAGGAGCTTGCGAAACCCCGAGGACAACAAGGGTCGCCCTTATACGGACGACATGGCGATCAATACCTTACGACGGGCGCGGTCATTCCTGACATCTACCTACGAGGCACCAAGCCCTACGGCTATGGTTTTTGCTGAACTTGCCGAAGCGCGAATCAACACTGCGGTATCAGCGATCAATGACTACCTCACCGGAGATTTTGAGGAGCTGCGCTCGGCCTTTGCCCAAAGCGACCTGGGACTGCTCACGCAGCAACCCGTGCCTCTCGACGGTGCTCCCTAATGCGACACCGTCGACGGAGAATTATGAAAGCGCTCAGCGCGTCATTGCTTTTTGTACTATTTGTCAGCGTGGGCTCCGCCACCCGCGCTGAACAATTCTCCGTAGCCGGCATAGAGGCCGCGCCCGGGACTCTCGTCTCGGACTTCATTGAGGTACCGGCAGGGGTCGATGCCGGCAGCCAGATTCCCGTAACCATTGTCCATGGCGCGAGCGATGGCCCGGTACTGGCTTTGCTCGCTGGTATTCACGGCTACGAGTATCCACCGATCACCGCTTTACAAGAGATCAGATCTCAGCTCGACCCCCGGCAATTGCGTGGCACGATCATCATGGTTCACATCGCCAACATGCCCTCTTTTCTCGGACGAACGATTTACTACAGCCCTGTCGATGGAAAGAACCTCAATCGAATGTTTCCCGGAGATCCCCAGGGGAGTCTTAGCCAACGCATCGCGCACCAAATCACCACGGAGGTCATCGATCAGGCCGACTACCTTATCGATCTGCATAGTGGTGATGGTAACGAAGCATTGCGCCCTTACGTCTATATGCCGGTCACCGGCAAAGCGGATTTTGACAAACAGATCCAAGGCCTGGCGGTCGCGTTCGGGCTCGATCACATAGTCATGGACACTGGCCCCCAGCACGCCTCTGGACCATCGCTATTCACAGATCAGACTGCCCTGGAGCGTGGCATACCTGCCATAACAACAGAAACCGGGCAGTCAGGCTCCAACGACGCCTACTGGTCAGAACTTGCCCAGTCGGGCATCTGGAACGTGCTGCGGCATTTGCACATGGTTCCCGGTGACGAAGTCCCCAATCCTGGTGTTACCTGGCTTACAGACTACGAGGTGGTAAAGAGCCCGGAGTCCGGGATATTCAAGCCTCTGACCAAAGACGGTTATACCGTGTCCGAGGGTGCGCTATTGGGCGTGCTAGTGGATTTCTTTGGCAAGGAAATCACTAAAATCCGTGCGCCATTTTCAGGCATGGTGAACTACGTCATTAGCACACCACCCGTGAGCAAGGGCGAACCGGTGGCGATGCTCAGTAAAATCAAGAGCGAGTAATCTCTCCTCACATCGGTAACCGGGGCATGCTCCCGACCGCAAAACATTCACGAATCAGCGATTTAGAACGGGCCCAGCTTATGCAGTACTTTCCCAACATCCGCAGCCTGACGGTCGCAGTTCTCATGGTCTTGCTGAGTGCTACCGCGCCTGGCAAAGCAGCGGAGATAGAGCTAACTCAGGCAACCATCATTGAGTTAAACGCGGCTATGGATGCAGGTGCGCTGAACTCCGAACAGCTCGTGCAGCGCTATCTCGACCGTATAGCGGCCTACGACCAACAGGGACCTACTTTAAACACCGTCATGCACTTGAATCCCAACGCCCTGGCGCGTGCCCGGGAACTGGATCTTGAGAGGAAGACAACGGGACGGCGATCACCACTCCACGGCATTCCCGTCATCATTAAAGACAACCTTGATACCGCGGATATGCCGACCACCGCCGGATCTTTTATGCTCGATGGCAGTCTCCCGCCCGACGACGCTTTTGTCGTACAACAGCTCCGCGATGCAGGCGCGATTATCCTTGCCAAGTTGAACCTCAGTGAATTCGCTTCCGGCGGCGCACTCAACTCCCTGGGAGGTGTCATCGCGAATCCCCACCACCTGGGCAGAACCCCTTCGGGATCGTCTGGTGGCACCGGTTCGGCAATCGCCGCAGGTTTTGCCAGCATGGGTCTGGGTACGGACACCGGCGGCTCTGTTCGTGGACCGTCTTCCGCCAACGGAATTGTGGGTCTGAAAACCACCCATGGTCTGTTGAGTCGGGACGGCGTTGTGCCGCTAGCGCTCTCCTTTGACACCGTCGGACCGATGACTCGCAGCGTGACAGATCTGGCGGTATCCCTTGGTGTAATGACGGGCGTGGATCCGGCAGATAAATCCACGCAAAAGAGCACTGGCAAGTCTTACACTGACTACAGCCAGTTTTTGGATGCAGACTCCCTCAAGGGCGCGCGTATTGGCGTTGCGAGAGTATTCATGGGTGACGATGGTGAAGTGGATTGGTTAGTAGAGTCCGCCTTGCAGTCCATGCGCGATGCGGGAGCTGAAATCATTGATGTAGAGTTCCCTGACTGGCTATTGGAGTCGCGCGGTAAGTTTTACCGAGCGATCCGCTACCCGGAGTTCAAGGCCCAGATTGCCGAGTATCTGGCCACGCTGGACGGAGACTACCCAAAGGACTTAGAGGGTCTTATTTCCGAAGCCATGACCTTGAACGCTGCGCGCGAGGATGGCGTTATACCTAATCCCAGTCGCTGGTCGCTGATGCAAAAAGAAGTGAAAGCCACCGATCTGGAGGGCTTTGAGTATCAAGCAGTAAAGAAGCACGCCTTGCCTTTGGTTGCTCAAACTATCGCAGGGCTTATGAACAGCAATACCCTCGATGCCATCGTATATCCGACCTCGAGCAGCCCTGCGGATCTCATAGAGAGGCCCGCTGGGACATCAGAGCCGGGCTCTGGAGGCTCTCCCGTGATACTTGCCAATCTGTCAGGGTTCCCGGACTTAATCCTACCCATAGGTTTCACAGGACGAGGTATGCCGGTCACCTTGTCGCTAATGGGCACAGCGTTTAGTGAGCCACGGCTTATAGGCCTGGCCTATGCCTTGGAGCAACGATTGCAAGCCATCCGTACGCCCGTCCATACGCCACCACTACCTGGCAGCGCTATCCGCTACGACTGATCAAAAAAAACGCCACGGTTTCCCGCAGCGCTTCTGTCTCGACTAGCGTCAGCTCCTCATGGAGTTGCTTCGTCCAGCCTAATCAAGGCGCGGAGAGCACCTCAATATTTTGCTTCGCAACCATCCCGTTGATTGCCGGAAGCTGCTCCTCGAGTAGTGCCTCCAGGGCTGCTAGCTCTGCATCAATCTGGCCTGCAACGACCTTCTTGTAAGCGACCGCCTCATCCGTAGGACGGAAGTCACCCCCAGAAGCGTGGGTCGCAAGATAGGCCAGACGATTATTGAGCTTGATGCCAAAGTTCAATGGATCTTGATAGGCCTCATTACGGGTCTCGTGGATGTTGTTTTCGATCACGGTCATCTCGTCATCCAGCGCCGCCAAAGCGGTCAGGATAGGCTCGACATCTTTGTTTCCATCAAGCTTGCCTTTCAGGTAGTCGAGATCCGTGCGCAGAGCTCGGATATCGAGCACCGCCTGATTCGCCTGGGACAGCTTATCCCGAACATCAATGAGAAAATCAAACTGCGCCTGCAGATCCTGCTGCGAACTGAAAACCCTGGGATCCTTGAGAATATCAAACTCGCGATCCATGCTTTCACCGTTCACGGTCAATCGCGCAGTGTACGTGCCGGGCACGGCTTTGGGCCCTTTGGTATTCGCTGAATATAGAATAAGCCCGTCAAAAGACACCGCATCCGGATAGCGCATATCCCACACGAAAAGATTAGCGCCCTCTTGTGCCTCAAGCTTGTTATCGCCCTGCGTAGAGAATCGCTTGATAAGGTCGCCATCGCTTTCCAGAATTTCCAAACTCACCACGTCGGACTCTTCGACGGCCTCATCCAGATAGTAGTACAGCATGACGCCCGCCGCGTGATTCTCACCTTCGAGGAGTGGATCTCGCTTGCCTCGCCCACCTTGATGAATGCGATAGCTCGGCTTGGGCGCGTAGAGATACATATCCGCGTCTGCGACGCTGTCATCAAGCTGATGCAGCGGCGAGAGATCATCGATAATCCAGAAACTGCGTCCCTGAGTAGCGACGATGAGATTGCGATCCCGCACCTGCAGATCCGTGATCGGGACTTCCGGCAGGTTTAACTGGAATGGCTGCCAGGACTTACCGTCATTAAAGGACGCATACATACCGTATTCGGTACCGGCGTAAAGCAGACCCTCGCGATCGGGGTCAGCGCGCACAACCCGGGTAAAGTGTAGAGGCTCTATGCCATTGGTGATCTTACTCCAGCTCTTACCGTAGTTTGTGGTTTTGTACATGTAGGGAGCAAAGTCCCCTGACTTGTACATGGTGCCCGCAATGTAAGCGCCGCCCGCCTGCGTGGGATGAACATCGATAGAGTTCCACATAATCATCTTGGGCGCTTTAGGTGGTGTCACCTCCGCCCAATTCTCTCCGCCGTCGCGAGTAACGTGAATCAATCCATCGTCTGAACCGGTCCAGAGCACCCCCTCTTCGTAGGGGCTTTCATTGGCCGTGAGAATCGTCGCGTAAAACTCGACCCCGGTATTGTCCTGGGTAATCGGACCGCCGGAGGAAACCAGGGTTTCGGGAATCGCCCGTGTCAGGTCTGGACTGATGACTTGCCAATTCTGACCTTCGGTTGTGGAGACATGCACCCGGTGCGAAAACGCGTACAACTTGTCTGAATCGTGATGCGAAAAGAAGGTCGGGAAGTTCCAGTTAAACCGGTACTTCATTACCTCAACACCGGAACCTGCCGGGTTTAGCGGCCAGGGGTTAATGGACCGACGCTGATTGTTCGCATGATTCCCACGATACATATAGCCCTTATAGGTGCCGCCATAAACGATGTCATTGTCGTCGGGATCGATGGCGTGATACGCGCTCTCGCCGCCAGTAGTCTCCTCCCAGTCGTCTTCGGTGATCGCTACTCCGTCGCTACGGTGGAGAATACGGACGGAGCTGTTGTCCTGCTGCGCCCCATAGATGCGATAGGGAAAATGGTCATCTGTGGCAATGCGGTAAAACTGAGCTGTGGGTTGGTTGTAGTAAGTCGTCCAACTATCACCCGCATCGGTAGAAATCTGAGCACCACCATCATCGGCAATAATCATGCGCTCATTATCAAAGGGATCGATCCAGAGGTCGTGGTGATCTCCATGGGGTGCACGACGAAGGCTGAAGGTCTTTCCGCCGTCTGTGGACGTGGCATAGGACACGTTCATCACATACACCTTATTCTCATCCTGAGAATCAGCAATGATGCGACTGTAATACCAGGCGCGAGATCGAAGCGCCCGATCACTGTTCACCTTCTCCCAGCTTTCTCCGCCGTCATCCGAACGAAAAACGCCGCCGTCCTCGGCTTCGATAATCGCCCACACGCGCTCAGTATTAACAGGAGACACCGTCACTCCAATGATGCCTCGTGGAGCCGCGGGCATATTGGGTAGATCAGTGAGCTTCTTCCAGGTTTCGCCGGAGTCTGTGCTCTTCCACAAATCGGAGCCGGGACCACCGCTGGACAGGCTGTAAGGCGTGCGGTGCACGTTCCAGGTACTGGCGTAAAGGATGCGCGGGTTACCCGGATCGAAGGTCAGATCCACTGCGCCAGAGTCTTCGTTGGGAAACAGCACGCGCTCCCAGTTAGAGCCTCCGTCGCTGCTCTTGTAAACGCCTCGCGCTTCGCTGGACTGCCAGAGGTCCCCCATGGCTGCGACGTACACGATATTCGGGTTTGTCGGATGGACGCGAATCCGTCCGATATGCCGGGTATCTTTCAGGCCGATGAAAATCCAGGTCTTACCTGCATCGGTAGACTTCCAGACGCCAAAATTAGAGGACACATTGCCACGGATGGTTTTTTCGCCAAGCCCAACATAAATGACATTGGGATCGGACTCGGACACAGCCACCGAACCCACGGAGCCGCCATAATAGCCGTCAGAAATATTTTCCCAGGTATTACCGCCATCCCCGGTCTTCCAAACCCCACCACCTACGGATCCAAAGTAGTAGGTATCACGATCGCCGGGAACGCCCACGACGGTACCGGAGCGTCCGCCTCTGTACGGGCCAATGAGGCGATACTCCATGGCATCAAAAAGCGCGCTGTCATAACTGTCTGCGGCAATACTCTGGAACGATAGCAGCATGCTCAGTGGCAACAGCACCACCAAAGATATTCTCTGGACTATATTCACGATGAATTCCCACTCCTGTCTTATTAGAAGATTAACGTTACCGTAGTTCAATACAGGAGGCAGCACAAACCGGCATTGCCCCGTCTCCCCTATCGGATCAGCCAATAAAAAGCGACCCCATCAAATGCTAATGAATCAGGTGAAATGATTCCTGGCGACCCAAAGCCCACATCCAACCGTTCTCCGTGAGCACCGCATCCTCTTCCATGGAGAACTTCACCGGCTGCCCCCCCCACTCGGGTACCTCTTTAACCACATTAAGCTCTACGGAATGCCAGGTGTTGGCCCGAAACTCGAGCTCTCCGCGAACGGGCACACCGTCTTGATAATCCGTCATGCCCAGAGGCACTCCGGCGGCATGGCCGTGGTAGCCAATAGAGTGCCAGTAGATCGTTGCATCCAGGCCCTCTTTTTTAGCCTTGGCTAGAGAGGCGGCCAATGCATCATTACCACTGCGCCCAACCCGGGATTCCTCACGGGTAATATCCTGCAGACGCATGGACGCTCGTAAACCCGCTTGCAATCCGGCAGGAGGTTCTACCTCACCGGCGCGAAGCACGTAAGCATTGTGCTGGGTGTCGGTAGCGAAGCCCAGGTACATGATGCCGAAATCCGTCCAGAGCATGTCGCCGCGCTGGATAACCTCGTCGCCACTGAAGCGGCCTTCTCTACCCTGTCTTTGAATACCCACAGAAGGGTGAAACCACCCTCCCAGACCGTACTCAGCCACTGTTTGTCGCATCCACCAACGAACATCGTTAGCCGTAGTGACACCGGGAACGATCACTTCATTCGAAAACGCACGCCCTATGACCGAATGGGCCACGCGCATAATGTGGCGGTACGCATCTGTCTCTTCGGGCAGCCGTGTCTCCAACCACCCCACTGCCAGCATCTCGGCACTGACGATGCGGTCTGTGTAGCCCTCGAGCGCCTCGAAGAGTGCATCGCGTTGCACCGCGGTTAGGCCATCAGCGTGATTCCATCGCTCTGACATATTGATGCCAATTTTGCGGGGATTGCGCTCTTCGACTAATGCACGCAGTCCTTCAAACTGTTTTTCATTATGGGTTGGCACCACCGTATACAGATTCTGATAATTAAAACGGCCTACGGAGAGAGTTTCGACACCGAGCTCCTCCCCGCGATCATGAAACACCAGAATCGTTCTGCGCCTCGAAGAGTAGGTCTCAAAAGGCGCCAGGGAACGAAACACCGGGTCGTCGTTGTACTCTCGGGAGATGACAATCCACATATCAATGCCTTCCCGACGCATGACCTCGGGGAGAACAGTTTCAAAGCGCTTCTCCAACCATCCACGTACGAGGGGTGCCTGTTCCCGGTGAGTGAGAACGCGTTCTTCAGGGACAAATGATGACTGCATCGGTACCACATAAGCGCCTTCTGCAGAACCGGCTGCCATCACTTGAATCGGCATCGACAGCAAAATGAAGGCTGCTGTACACAGTAAAGAACAGAGTGCAGAAAACCCCGATCTCTTCTGATAGGAGACTCTTTCAGAACTCTTGGAGCCAAAACTGAAGGCCGAGGGCATCGTCACATACATGGTCAATAATCCTTTTTCGGGTGATTAGTGAGGCACCTATCCTAATCCCTATACGCTTAGCGGGCGACTCATTCTTCAGGTCAGTTGCTGAGAATACGCTTCAGAACCTCAGCAACGCGATCACTCTCCAGGTGATAAAGGTGGCCGCTAAATCCCAAGTCCTCAAACTCACTGACGTCGACAACATCAACGCCGGTAGCCTGAAAGCCATGTGCCTGACCCAGACGCTCTCCAAGGTTGAGGGTTTGTGAAAGGAAAAGCAGACGGTCGGACTCGGACACCAGCAGAGCAATGTTTGTCACCCACTGCCTGAGTTGAGGCAAGGCCTCCACGAACACATCGGTATCAACATCGGCCGCGACAAGAATCAGGTTTTTAAATCGTTGCGTGGGGCCCTGTGCGCGAATCTCTCCAAGCACGAGGCGAGACCCCATGCTGTGAGCAACAATACTGACTTTCTCATAACCAAATTTTGCGCCAAGATCATCAAGGATATCGAGTATCGCGGGCATGCTTTCCGCAAGACGCTGTGCATCCTGAAGGTAGGTAACACCCAGTCGGCTCGCGGGCCAACTGACTAACAGAATTCGGTCTTTAAATCCCGTACGGTAGGCCAGCTTTGCGGCTTCACGACATGCGCGCTCTATGCCTGTGTTGTAGCCGTGTACATAGATTAAAACGTCGTCTCCAACTGTCTCCGCCAGGCTCGCCAGCACCTCGTCTTTTGACAGAGTGCTGAGAGGACCATTCACCGCCTCTAGCTCTTGTTGGCCGTGCAGGGAAACCTGACAACGCCCTCCAGACACATCGGCGACTTGAGTGGTGTAGCGAAGCTCACCGTCATCCGTCATCTCAACATGACGGGTTGTCATAAAGGAAATGTTTAGATCTTGCACGGAGTCTTCGTTTTCTAGTGCGTAGGCCGGCAGCAGTGACAAAAGACTACAAAAAAAGACCCAAAACCGACCACGGACTTGCAATGTCTAGCGCTCGCTCTGATCTGGCAGGGCATCAAAACCCATGTCGTCGCTACGAAGGGGAAGCTCGCCCCGACCCAAGCGCTCCTGCAGTCTCTGCGGGTAGTCAGCGGGGATACTCCACAACATCTGCTGATCAGTGGGCGCCAAACCCCTTTCCAGCGGCGAAAAATCGCTTCGAATAGACAGCAAAACATCCGTACTCGCCCAGGGGTGGTCAAACCAGTATCGGTGACCGGTAATATCAAAACCACGACCTTCCCAGTCCCTTGAAACATCCACGACTTCCAAGCGATCAGCAGCAGCTATCGCTTCCAGCGTGTCTGCACCGAGATTCTTCGCACGCTGACCAATGCGCGCGCCACCGCCCATAAACAGCTTTGCCATATCCAAGGCACCATCCTTGGACGAAACCGTCACCACAGTCCGGGACGACAAAGCATTGATCGCCGGTAAGGCATCCACGAATTCGGATTGGGGTACATCTGCCGCGGCGTAGTAAATTGTTCCCAGACGAAACTTCTCGCGAAGATCGACACCATCGCTTGCGTGTCGATCGTAAAGCTCCTTTAAGGCGGCGGTAACAACCCGGCCACCGGCGCTCCAGCACACTATGTGGATCCGTCGCGCTACGGAATTTTCAGCAAGCGTCTCGAGCACGGAAGTCAGCGCCGGGGCTGCCCGATATGCTCGCCTGACATCACTACCACTCCCATAGGCAACTATGCTTTGTCGCGTCGGCCAGGAAAACGCTATGGATGTCATATCCCGCCCCATAAAGTGGTCGAGCTGAGCTGCAAAGGCGTTTGCGTTATAGAAATTCACCTTGGCCCCGTGCACATAAATCATTAAGTCATCATCTCGTGATGCCTCAATGGCGGCGTTCATATCGTTCATCAGCCATGCCAGCGCACCCGATTGATCGAACAGTGCGGTCTCATTACTCGAGGGCTGAAACCGGCCAATCTCAACAAGTCCCGCGATCGATAGATCCACTGTGTTGTCTCTGGTCCCTTCTCGGGAATAATCGCTGAGCTTGTCCCAAGACAACTGCGGCGAACCGAATCCGACCAACGTCATCCCCACCGAAATGTCATTCGCTTCGTTATTCCCATAGTCCAGCCTTTGCAAATCATTCTTACGCTGGCGAGTCGTTGCATAGTAGACAAGCCGTGGGGACCATCGCTGCGCCTCGGGGATATGATCCATAGGACTGAACTGCAGCTCCGAAAAGAGCACGGGAGTGGGCATCAATGGCTGAACACTTGGACCAGAGCAGGCGGCCAGCGCTACACCGAAGATCAAAGGTGTCAGGGTTTTTTTCATGGAAGATCTCATCAGGACTTTGCACAGAAAGACCACTACTATTTACTCCCCAATGGTAACAGTGAACGAGTTGTAGAATAGAGAGATGCCGCGTCTCGATAAACACATTAGCGCCCACATAGGCACGCCCCGCAAAGCAGTGCGGCTTATGCTGGCACAGCGCAGGGTTACCGTTGACGGTGTCATCGAAAGAGATGCATCTAAGATAATCGGAAAGTTTAATCGGGTAGCTGTCGATGGCACTGCGACGCAAAACCATACTCCCTACTACCTCATGCTCAACAAACCCGCAGGGGTCGTCTGCGCCACCAAGGACGCTCGGCATAAGACCGTTATTGACCTGCTGGATCACCCCCATAAGGACCAACTGCATGTTGTGGGGCGCCTCGACTATCACTCAACGGGGCTGGTGTTACTCACTAACGACGGACAATGGTCGCGACAGTTATCAGATCCTGCGAATGGCTTGCTGAAGCGCTATCTCGTAACCACCGATAAGCCCATTACCAGGGATTACGTGGAAGCGTTCGAGCGAGGCATGTACTTCGCTTTCGAGGGCATAGAGACCAGACCGGCAAAGCTTACTGTGTTAAGCGACTTTACCGCCGAGGTGGGACTCACTGAAGGCCGCTATCATCAGATCAAGCGCATGTTCGGGCGCTTTGATAACAAGGTGTTGAGTATCCATCGATTTGCCGTGGGCGATTACACGCTGGACAAACTTGCGCCCGGAAAGTTTAGAAGCGTACAGCGGGACTCTTGCAGCGCCGCTATTGAGCCTGGGACTGTCTAAAGCTCATCAGTCTTTCTGTAAGCCAATCCCCGGACTTGTGATCACCCGTATCGGGGCACTTCATAAAGTACGGTTTTCCGGTCCATGAGCTTTGACTGGCGAGCCGATCAATAAACTGTTCTGCGCTCCCTGCATAGCGTTTACCGCGCCGATACTTTAAGCGCAGATGGTCAGCAGCATCGCCTGCAGCGTGTTCGTCACCATTGCGCTCAAAGACACAGCCACTGTTTTCCACACTGGAAATAAGAAATGTGATTTCCTCGTCGACCACATCGGCCAGTAGATGTTGGCCGACCGAGAGCAGCATCACAAGAACAAAAGTTTTAAAGCTTGCCAGCCTGCACAAAGTCATCGATCTGGTTCCAAATGGCCGCTATCAGCCGTCTCTAATGAAAAAGTAACCGCAATAGGGTTGTGGTCCGAAGAAGACACCGGAAAGACTTCGGCATCGCTCACTTGTAAGCCTCTAACAAAAACATGATCCAGCGGCCAGCCAAATGCTGTTTGCCGATAGTCCTGAGCAAAACGCACTGAGCGCAAACCTAGCTTTCCGGCAATCTCCAGCAGTGCGTTCTGACGACCCTTCCGCCAGGTATTTAAGTCCCCGGATAACAGGATGGGTCCCTCAAAATCAGACAGCACATCGACGATCGCGTTCAATTGCTCGCGATAGCTGAGCAAGCCAAAACTAAAGTTTAGCGCATGAATATTTACTACGATCAGGGTTTGCTGACTTTCTCGGAGACCGTATTCGGTAACCGTCGTCGACTTTGGTGTGCCCAACCACGGCTCCACTGCCCCTAAACGACAGTGGGATATTGGCTTCACATCGCTGAAAGTGACAACCCCGGTTATGTCCTCGTCTTTCACATAGCCGGGAGAGAATGCGGCAAAAGGAGTCTCCTGTAGATGCGATCCCAAGCGCATGCTCAGGGCCGCCTCTTGTAACAGCACCAGCTGCTTACCCACCACAAAACGTTCAAGATCAGCTTCCCAGCCCGTCTCTTCCCCTTTTTTAATGTTCCAATTCAGAATACTGAAGTGACTTGCATCGATCTCATCAGCCTGAATGGCGCTATCGGACCCCAGCGTTTGACGGCACTCCAGAGCCGTCTTTAGTGGTGCCAGCTGCAACCCCTGGAACTCCTCAATGTCATTCGCGTTCTCCAGAGTTCCCAGTTGCGCAGTCGCACAAGAGCCCAAAAGCGCAGCGCTAACAATCAGGATGAAATGTTTTTTGGTGCTCAAGCGGTGACCATTAACTTATCTGAGATAGTTGAAAACGAAGCAAGGCCATCAATGAGCCCTCGGAAGATCATGAGAGAGGGAGTCGGACGAGGCGAGACATCACTCCCGCCCGCCCTTCTGCGATTAGCCGTCTTAAGACAATGCTACTTTCGATAATCCAAGGCAGGCTCTCGATCGCCCAATAGCGCCTGGTAACGAAAATCAGGCCCCGTTCGCTCATCAAACTCGGCTTTGGCCTTTTTTAGAGTTTCGGGCTGTGTATAGAGATCCACGGCACTGAGGGCCAAGGTCTTGGCTGCTACCATCATAGCTTTGTACCCGATAGGCGTACCTCCTGCAGCAACCGCTTGCCAACTGTGCGCCGGCGTGCCAGGAACCCAGGTTGCCGCACGCATAGCTGCCATGGGCACGCTCCAGCTAACGTCACCGGTGTCCGCCGAGGCCTTACCTTTAGTGAACACCATCGGCTGCACTTTGCCTGCAGAATCAATAGCAGGGAGCTTGCCAGGCAATGTTTTTTGAATATCTCGCGCAAAGGCAATGTCTTCTTTACTGTATTCGACGCCTCCCACCTCAGAGAGATTGGCGTGCAAGGTTGCCGCGAGCGTTTCGTTAGGCAGACGCGGATAAGTCCCGCCAATAATCTCGTATTCCATCTCGGTCTCTGTACCTATGGCGGCACCTTCCGCGGTTCTCACAACTCGCGCCCAAACCGAGCGAACTTCATCGACATCTTCATGCCGGATCACGTAGTAGACCTCGGCTGTCTTGGGCACGATGTTTGGCGCATTGCCTCCATCAGTAATGACATAGTGGATTCTCGTGGGCTCGGTAGTGTGTTCACGGAGCATATTGACCATATCGTTCATCGCTTCTACACCGTCGAGGGCCGAACGGCCGCGCTCTGGCGCGGCGGCAGCATGGGAGGAACGACCGGTGAACCGGAACTTACCCGATATAGTCGCAAGGTTAGTGCCGGGGTTTGCGGTATTTGCGTCGCCTGCATGCCAGCTAATCACGGCATCAACATCACTGAAGAGACCCGCACGCACCATGTAGACCTTACCGGAACCGCCCTCTTCCGCAGGTGTTCCGTAGTAGCGGATAGTCCCGGGAGTCCCCGTCGCGAGCAGCCAATCTTTGACCGCAACTGCCGCTGCCAAAGAAGCTGTACCGAACAAGTGATGCCCGCAGGCCTGCCCGGGTGCGCCGTCGAGGAGAGGCTCCTCGAAAGGAACTGCTGCTTGCGACATACCGGGAAGAGCGTCGTACTCACCGAGAATACCGATGACGGGGCCATCTGATCCGAAGGTGGCAGTAAAGGCAGTCGGCATACCTGCGACACCCGCAGCTACCTTGAAGCCTTCGTCGCGCAATGCATCTTGTAAGAGGCGAGCGCTCTCTACCTCAAGGTAACCCAACTCCGGCTGTGACCACAGCGTCTCAGCAATCGATTGA
The DNA here is from genome assembly GCF_965662665.1 of Congregibacter sp. NCBI lineage: Bacteria > Pseudomonadati > Pseudomonadota > Gammaproteobacteria > Cellvibrionales > Halieaceae > Congregibacter > Congregibacter sp. The sequence goes on from NZ_CBFIIF010000003.1 coordinate 36,400, forward strand.
TAGCGATCGTAGTCACTGTTCAGCGCCGCAAGAATGCCGGACTTGTCTGTCTGGGCCGACGACAGGAGGGGAAGAGCGAGCAGAGCCAGAGGCCATAGCCGCTTGGTAAAACGAATTCCATACATAGTCACAGTCCTTTCAGCTGTTGATAGAAGACAAAGAGTGCACCCTCAACACGATCACAGCAACACTTCCCCTAGCCCCGAGGGCATCGTACTTGATGAACGCCACTGTTCAGCGCGTAAAGAAATCGAAAACGTTCCCCAGAGTCGACGCGTCTCCTTTATAAAACTCCGTATACCCGCATCGTTGACAAGTGACCGCCGAATACTTTTTATTCTGCACATCAAAAATACGTGACCAAAATCCCCCTGATACACGTATTTCGCCAGCATCGAATTCTTGGTGATTACATTTTGGACACTGCCAGTTGCCGTGTTGCATCTACGTCGCTCCTTAAAAAAACACAAACTACGCTAAGCCTACAGGTTTACGAAGAACCTCTCCTGATAGTCATCATTCGAGGTGGTTTTCAGTCCGAACTGTGACTAAGCTTCGGCGATTAATTTTGCTTGGCTCGGAGTTATTTCACGATAAAACGTTTATTAGCGGTGCTCTCTTTTACTCTTTTGGCAGCCTGTGTGAATACTGATTACACCGGTAAATCCTATGCCCCCACAACCGAGGTCGACGTCTATTTTAGCGCCGGGGATGTAAAGCGTGAGTTTGAAGTCATGGGGATAATCACTGCGACGGCGATGGAAGGCTGGGACAGCGATCAGATGATAGATGAGCTTCGCACTCAAGCTATGGCAAAGGGTGCAGATGGCCTGGTGATTCAAGGGGTTCACACCGACGTCGTGGGCTCCACAACCAGTACCTCAGGCAGCGCAAAGTCAGACCCAAAATGGGTGATTACTGAGGACGGCAAACTCAAGGACGTCAGTTCTTCGAGTAATAAGTACAACGAATACTCGATCACTACAGAGACCAAAGAGAAGGTGATCGACGCTGAGCTCGTCAAGTACCAATAGAATGCGGATGAGCCCCACCCCGATAAACGGGCGGTGCTTCATCGGCTTTAGTTATCCCTCAACCTTTGGACGCTGATAGTGACGCCAAGGGTATGGCTGGCACCGGTCGCAAGACGAACCAGATCCGCCCCCATGTTGCCGGTTTCCACGCAGACCATGCGCCGGTAGCCGCCCTCTACGAAGTCATTCATACCGGCGGACTTCTCTATCCACGGGTTCCAAACTACCGTCGAATCACTGCGGCTTTTCTGCAAGTGTATAAGCCGACCTCGCAGCTGATCATCGATGAATTCGTCGCCGCTGGTTTGCTGGTAGATTCGATCCAGCTCCGCATCAAATTGAACATTGCCTGACTGTGTAAACCTTCGACTATCCTGCAGGGCATCGATGTACTCCACCCCGTCCAAACCGCGTACAGAGGTACGGGCGATATCACCCACATCGAAATAGGAATGCAAGGCCGCTGTCAGTTCGACGGACTCCTCCGCAGAGTTCACCATGGTCAGTGCAAGGGATAGCGTCTTTCCCACAGACACTTTGAGCTGTAATTGAAAGGCGTGGGGCCACAGTAATCTACTCTGCTCGTCGTCCTCCAGACACAGCAAAACCTCAGTACATCCGTCTTCATCTTGCTTTACCGCAATCAGTTGCCAGAAAAGGTTGCGCGCGAATCCATGGGAAGGCATTGCCGGATCAGGATGCACACCGAACCAGGGCCAACAGATGGGAATACCACCGCGCACAGACTTGCCGTGTACGTATGCTGCGGTGTCACTGACCCACAACACCGGGGCCTCATCATGGGGTTGATAGCTAAGAACCTGCCCCCCATGCACGGCGATACGGACTGATGCCCAAGCATTATCGATTTCGACAACCGGAAATTCTGATGCCGCATCGACGACGCGTACGACGTCGTCAATAGCGAACTTAGCGTGCAGCTCAGCGGTCGTTGGGTGACCCGTTGAAAGTGTACTCACAATGAGATCGAGGAATGTTGTTACTGTGCAGCGTGTGTCGCCTGCCAGGTGCTCGCCCGCCACTCACTATCAGCACGCTCAAAAACACCGCTGTTCAAATAGTAGTCAACGGTGCCATCTTCAGACGTCGACACGAGGCGAAAAGTCACCACCGCAATATCTCTGCCAAGGATACGAATGTTCACCTGGTCTGAGGTATAGACGGCCGGAGCTTCATCAGACGCTGGCGCCTCACTCATCCCGTCCAGAATAGTTTGCTTTCCATAGCGCGCACCGCTGGAGCTGGTATAGACAAGATCGTCTGCCCAAAAACGCTCATGCATGGCCACATCATTGACCGAAGCACCAGCAAGGAACTCATCCAAAAGCGCCGCGATCTCTGATCGATCATCGGCCGTCACCGATACCGAACCCAGTATCAGGAGCATTACGAGACTTAGGCCTATTTGTCTGAACATCCAAGCATCCTTACCGACTCGCGGCGACATCAAAAGGAGGATACTGCGACAGAAGCAACCGCCTCGCAACTGTCGTCGCAACAGCCGCTTGGCTCTCCCTAGGCGGTGCGGCGATTACCATTGCTTGCACGACCTCGGGCGCCACCACCACTTCCACGTCTGGCATTCTGTCCACCGGCTCCGGGACGACCATTGCTTTGGGAGCGACCCCGCCCGGGCGCACTGCCTCGATTGTCGCCACGCCCATTGCTCTGCCGGCCCCCGCGGCCATTCTGAATCGGCTCAGCTTTGATACTAGGATCGATGTCAAAACCCGGGAGATTGATCTTCTTGATACTCGATCCAAGCAGCTTCTCGATGTCCCGAAGCAACTTCAATTCGTCTACACACACCAAAGAGATAGCGTGTCCTTCCTGCCCCGCGCGCGCGGTACGACCTATGCGGTGAATATAGTCTTCGGGGACATTGGGCAGTTCAAAGTTGACGACATGGGGAAGCTTATCGATATCGATACCACGAGCTGCAATGTCCGTGGCGACAAGCGCTCGCACAGCACCTGACTTGAAGTCTGCTAATGCGCGGGTACGAGCACCCTGGGACTTATTGCCGTGAATGGCGGCAGCACTGATCCCATCTTTGCCAAGCTGCTCAGCGAGCCTGTTCGCGCCATGCTTCGTGCGCGTAAAAATGAGGACCTGCTGCCAGTTGCCCTCGCCGATCTGCTGGGATAGCAATTCACGCTTACGGCCCTTGTCTACCGGATAAACCAACTGACTGACCAGCTCCGTCGCCGTGTTCTGCGGAGTGACCTGAATCTGCTGCGGCTTCTCCAAAAACTCCGAAGCCAGCTTCTTGATTTCACTGGAAAAGGTAGCGGAGAACAACAGCGTTTGTCTTGTCTTGGGGATCACTTTCATCACCCGACGGATGTCATGGATGAAGCCCATATCCAACATACGATCCGCTTCATCCAAAACGAGAATCTCGATTTTGGACAGATCAATGCTACGTTGTTGCACATGGTCGAGGAGGCGTCCGGGGGTTGCCACCACAATGTCTACGCCTTTGATCAGTTTCTGCTTTTGGGGATTTATGGACACTCCCCCAAAAATAACAGCCGAGCGAAATGGCAGATAACGACCGTAATCGATAACGCTCTCATGGACCTGCGCAGCGAGTTCTCGCGTAGGCGTGAGTACCAATACCTTTGGATAGCTCTTTCGGCCGTCCTGATGTTTTTGCTGCAGTCGCTGAAGCACCGGCAGGGTAAATCCTGCTGTCTTTCCGGTGCCCGTCTGAGCGCCAGCCAGCAAGTCGCCGCCCTGAAGAACCAAGGGTATGGCTTGCTGTTGTATGGGGGTTGCTTCGTTGTAGCCTTGCTTTTCTACCGCACGCAGCAATTCAGCCGTAAGGCCGAGATCTTTAAATAACACGTAATGTATTCCTGATTTTGTCTTGCGAGTCATCTGACAAACTTGCTTGAAAGATCTACCGTTGAGATGACCTGCCAAGCAGCGCTCGGTCCAGACTGGGATTTCTTTGGATACTAGCCGGCACAGTATGTACCGCTTAGCTTTGGCGCAGACCGAAGTACGCCAAGAAGGCGCGCACATTAACAGAGCTGGCGATAAATAAAAGCAAAGAATGTCGCTATTTTTTAGACAATGCGGATACCGTCACGCTCCAGCGCGATTACGCGCTGCTTGTAGAGCGCGCCAATAGCCTGCTTAAACACCTTTTTACTGACACCGAAAACCGCGTAAATCTCTTTAGGCGGACTCTTATCGGTAAGCGCCAAAAAGCCATCATTAGCTTCTAAGCGGGCAAGAATCTTGGCTGCAACGCCATCCATCTTCCCTTTACTGAAGCCGGGCTGGTTGACCGACAAGTCAATTTTACCGTCGTCACGAATACGCTGAACGAAGCCATCCATGACCTGGCCCTTTCGGACTCTTTGATACAACTCGTTGCTATACAAAAGCCCCCAGCACTCATGATTGATAATGGCCTTGTAACCCATCTCTGTGCGCTCAGCGACGATCAGACTAACGCGCTGCCCTTGCTTGAGGGTGTGGGAGGTATCGTTGATCCAGTGATCGATACGCGTAGACCCTGCCAGCCGCCCCTGATTGTCGAGATAGACCTTTACCAGCGTGTGGCCACCTTTCTTAAGTGGATGCTGCTGCTCCGCAAAAGGAACAAAAAGGTCTTTCGGCAGGCCCCAATCCACGAACGCCCCAAGACTGTTCACCTCAACCACTTCCAGCCACGCGACCTCGCCCACCTGCGCTGCAGGCATTTGAGTTGTGACAGCCGGATCGCCTTCGGCATCAAGGTAGATAAAGACACCAAGTGGGTCGCCCGGCTCCACATCACCAGGGCACTGTCTTAGCGCAAGGGGAAGTCTCCCCAGCTTTCCTCCATCAAGAATGGCGCTGTGAGCCCCAACTTCCAGGATGTCTAAGGTGTGAAATCGGCCGATTTCGCGCTGCATGTCGCTGTCCGTGCTTGTCCCTTTGCGCGACATCCTAGTGCATTGCTAGCTGCAGGTCGCCTACTTCACAGCAGGAGCACGGGCGCTGCCAGCTCTATGAGTTAGGCCACATTGGCTCCCTGAAACTCGCGCACCGCCTTGAGAAGCTGACGAATCGTTATCTGCCCGATGAGACGCCCATCCTCCACTACGGGTCGACGCCGCTTGTTCTGCCGGAGCATATCCTGAGCGACATCCACAATATCTTCGCCCGGATGGGCAACAATAAGATTCTCAGAGGTCATGTAATCCCTGACAGGGCCAAAGCCATCTTTGTTATAGACAGCACTGAGCACTGCACGCAGGCAGTCCATCTCGGAGAGCACGCCCACCAAGCGGTCGCCATCCTCAATCACGCACAAACCCGATATCTTATTGTCGCTGATGATTACCATCGCGTCGTACACACTGATATCGGGTTTCACCGTCACCGGATGCACCACCATGTAGTCTCGCAAATTTACTGACTTCAGCATTTTTTTCCTCCCGACGCCCTTCGCGTCACGGTCACTAGAATATGCTTTGAATATGTTCCATGAGCGCCTGCGGCAAGATACCCAGTAGCAGAATCACAAAAATGAGAGACATCACCACCAGGCGACCCGCGAAGTTCGAGGCAATCGCAGAATCAGTCTCTGCCGGCTTTTGGCTCATCTGAAAAATCACCCGCAGGTAGTAATAGATTCCAATGGCACTGCCTAAGACCAAGGCACCCAATAAAAGCCAATGCCCACCCGCCACGGCGGCAGCGAACAAATAGAACTTCCCAAGAAAACCTGCCGTCAGGGGAATACCTGCCAGGGAGAGCAACACCACCAACATCAAAGTCGCTAGCAAAGGCTCTCGCCAGAACAATCCCGAAAGATCATCGACCTCTGCTGTATCAACGCCCTCGCCCCCGGGGTTGAGCAGTGCCAACACGCCAAATCCCGCCACCGTCGCCGGAACGTAGGCAAAAAAGTAAAACACCGCTGCCTCGCCAGCGAGCGCCCGGTGCAGCGGATCCGCCGCGACAACAAGGACAATAAGCGCATAGCCCATATGGGCAATCGATGAGTAGGCCAGCATGCGCTTGATGTTCTGCTGCATGAGAGCGAGAAGGTTACCCACCAGCATGCTTAACACGGCGAGGGCCGAAAGCACCTCCAGGAAGCCCGCCAGTTCAAAGAACTCCGCCTCGAGGAGCAGTCGCAGCAAAACCACAAAAGGTGCGGCCTTTGCCACCGACGCAAGAAAGGCGGTGACTGTGGCAGGCGACCCCTCATAAACATCCGGCGTCCACAGATGAAATGGCGCTGCAGATAACTTAAATGCTAATCCGCTGAGAACAAGTACTGCGGCCGTCGCAGATACGGCGGGTCCCAACACTGAATCCTGCAATCCCCTGGCCATAGAAGAAAACTCAAGACTACCGGTCGCGGCGTACAGCAAGGCAAAACCAAATAGCATGGTTGCCGAAGCACCACCAGAGAGCACCAGATACTTGGTTGCGGCTTCCGCTGCAATAGGCACGCGGGACGGGTAAGCCACCAGAGCGTAAAGCGCTACCGAGAGTAGCTCCAGCCCCAGCAGTAATGAAGCCACGTGATTTGCGTAGACCAACACCACGGCACCCAGAGTCGCCAGCAACATCAGTAGGTAGTACTCATCGCCCTGATCGCTCAGTCCGGGAAGATAATCACGAGACCAAAGCAGACACACTGCCGTGGAAACGCAGAACAAGGCCGCAAAAAGGGTGGCTAGCCCGTCTGCCTGCAGTAGCGGCGTAACTTCTCGACCATCTCCGACATCGACCCACACACAGGTCCCCAGAGCGATCGCCAGTACAAACAAGGCGGTATAGCGACTGAGGGAAAGATCTCGGCGCAGGGCGATTTGCAACATCAACACTGTCGCGCCCGCTGCGAGTGCGACGATCGGTGCTATGGCCGCGAGATCTGCGCTATTGATCATGGCAGCACTCCTGAGGCAGTAGAGGCTGTTGGGAGCATTTCTGTGACCCCGCGCAGCATGGGTCCTGCAAGTTCAAGGAGGGGCTGGGGATAGAGCCCCATCCATAGAAGAGCCATCATCATTACCGCCATCGCGCTCATCTCGCGCAGCCCAAAATCGGACATTCGACGATCGGCCTTAGGCTCACCGTAGAACGACTGCTGCATCAGCCACAGCGCATATACAGCTCCTGTAACCATGCCCACCGCTGCAACAGCTGCGACCCAGGGTGCGACGGTAAACAGACCCAGGAGAACCAAAAACTCCGCTACAAAGTTACCCAGACCAGGCAATCCCAGCGATGCCAGAACAAAGAACATAGCGCAGGCGCCCATACGTGGCGCTGCCTGCCATAAGCCGCCCATCTGGCGCATGTCGCGGGTATGCAGGCGATGCTGCAAAGCCCCAGCCATCATAAACAGCGCGGCAGAACTCACTCCATGAGTCAGCATCTGCAATACCGCACCCTGAAGGGCGAGCTCGTTAAAGGCGTACACTCCCAGCAGCACAAACCCCATGTGACTGACACTGCTGTAGGCGACCAAACGCTTGAAATCAGTCTGCGCGAAGGCCAACAAAGCGCCATAAACAACGCCCATGACGCCCAGGGTCATCGCCGCTGGCGCTATCACTACGGATGCTTCTGGAAACAGCGGCACGGTAAAGCGAAGCAGTCCATAGGCTCCGGTTTTAAGCAGAATTCCCGCAAGCAACACGCTACCCGCCGTGGGTGCCTGGGTGTGTGCATCGGGTAGCCAGGTATGAAACGGAAAACCTGGGAGCTTCACCACAAAGGCAATAAAGAACCCCAGCATCAGCCAAAAGCCCATTCGTGGTGTCAAATCCAAACCAAGGAGCACGTCATAACTGAAACTCAGGCTGCCATTTTGCGCAGCCCCCTGAGCACCCAAGGCAACTATCGCCAGCAGCATGAGCAGCCCTGACACCTGGGTAAAGATAAAGAACTTCATCGCCGCGTAGCCGCGATTTTCATGGCCCCAGATGGCTATGAGCAGGTACATTGGTACCAGCATGACTTCCCAGAACAAAAAGAACAGCACCAGATCGAGAGCAAGAAAAACGCCACAAACTCCCGCCAGGGTCCATAGCAAATTGGCCTGAAAAAATCCGGGACGCGTTTCAATTTCAGACCAGGAAGCTGCCACTGCGATGATGCCGAGCAAGAAGGTCAGTGCCAGCAGCAGTAAACTGAGACCATCCATACCAAGCTCAAAGCTAATACCAAAGCGCGGAATCCAGTCGACACGCCCATAGAGTAACCAGCTGCTATCGGTGGTCGCAGCCCCATCTGACAGGGGCAGTGCAAGAAAAGCTAGAACTGCAAGGCCCAGACCGCAGCTAAAGAGAGATATCCAGCGCGGTAGCTGGGTATCGAGTCTCTCGGACAGCCAGGCAACAACGCCGCCGAGCAAAGGTATGGCTATAAGTAGCGCCAGGCTCACAGGCTAGACCTCAATACAATTGCCAGGACACCAATCAAACCGATCACAACCGTGGTGAAGTACCAGCGCAGTTCCCCGGTCTGTAGTGCTGCCAAGCCACGATGCCCCATACGATTGACCGCCACGACACCCGAGTAAACGAGGTCCACGGGCTCGCCCTTAAAGCGCCGAGCGAGTGCCTTGTAAGGCGAGACAAGCAGAGCATCGTAAAGCCCGTCCACGCGCCAGCCACTGAGGAAAAGCCGCGTAAGAAACTGCCCAAGCGCCGAGTCTCTAAGCGCACTGATGGAAAGCGTCCCTCTAAGGAATACAAAGTACGCAAAGACAACGCCCACAATCGGGGTTCCAATACTCACCCATTCGATAAGATGGGGAACATCCGCATGAACTCGGGCGGGTAATACACCATCCAATGGTTGACCGATGGCCCCACCCAAAACCGATAGCGCGCACAAGAGAAGCAGCGGCACGGCCATACGTAATCCAGGCTGACGATCGGGCTCGATCTGCGCCTCGCCAAAGAACGCCGTAAACAACAGTCGAAAACTGTAGATACTCGTCAGCAGAGCTCCTAACAATCCGCCCGCCCACAGCCAGGGACCTGAGCCCTCTGCCGCAAACGCCGCCAAAAGAATCCCGTCTTTACTATAAAAACCTGAAGTAAATGGCAGCGCGGCGAGCGCTGCACTACCGATAAGGAAACTCAGAAAAACCACTGGAAGACGAGTGCGCAAACCGCCCATGCGGAAAATATTGTGCTCGTGATGCAGACAGTGAGTAACGGCGCCTGCAGCCAGGAAGAGAAGTGCCTTAAAAAACGCATGGGTCATGAGATGAAAAACACTGTAGCTGAAGGCACCGACGCCCAGCGCCAAAAACATGTACCCAATCTGACTAATGGTCGAGTAGGCCAGAATCCGCTTAATGTCGTGCTGAACCAGCGCTGCACTAGCGGCCAAAAGCAAGGTCGCCAAACCGATCCACGCGACCACAGTCATGGTTAGGGGCGCCAGCAAAAAAAGTTCGTGCAGACGCGCGATAAGGTATACGCCCGCCGTTACCATGGTTGCCGCATGTATCAAGGCCGACACCGGTGTTGGACCCGCCATCGCATCGGGTAGCCAGGTATGCAGTGGCAATTGCGCAGACTTACCTACCGCGCCGCCCAAAAGTAAGAGGGTTGCAAGCACGGGGAACTGCCCACCGACTTCCCACTCTAGATTGGCAGCTGCCAACAGGGGCTGAATATTCAGGGTACCCAGCTCTGTGAACAACAAAAACAGGCCCAGAGCCATGAGTGCGTCCCCCACGCGCGTGACCACAAATGCCTTGCGGGCTGCTGCACCGTTTGCAGGGTTGCGATACCAAAAACCGACCAGCAGGTAAGAGCACATGCCCACACCTTCCCAGCCCAGGAACATCAGCAATAAATTGTCCGCCATGACCAGCAGGAGCATGGCGCCAACGAACAAGTTCATGTAGGCAAAGAAGCGGCTAAAGCTTTCGTCTTCCCACATGAATTCAATGGAATAAAGATGAATCAGAAATCCTATGCCCGTGATCACCGACAGCATCACGACTGTTAAGCCGTCAATGTAGAAAGCGATGCCCACATTCAAATCAGCAACACTCATCCACGTCCAAAGCAGGGTCGTGGTCGGAGTCTGATCGCCAAGATAGGTCAACACCTGGCCTGCCACGAGCAAAGCGGCAAGGCCGATAGACCCCGCACCTATAAAAGCAACTACCGGCCTGGGTAGACGTCCTCCGAAAATAATGAGGATAGCTGCCGATAACAGTGGCAGACCGGGAATTGCAGCCAGCGTGAGATTCATCCGTTCAACCTCGTCACCGCGTCCATATCCAAGGTTTTATAACGCCTCTGTATCTGCAAGAGGAGACCCAGTCCTACGGCCACCTCTGCAGCCGCAACGGTCAATACGAGGAGAAACATCACCTGGCCGTCTGCCGCCTGCCAGCGGGCACCTGCCGCAATAAAAGCCAGAGCCGAGGCGTTGAGCATCACCTCAAGGGACATCAACATGAACAGCAGGTTTCGCCTGAGCATGAGCCCGCCCAGCCCGCAAACGAACAATATCCCCGCTAGCAGCAGCACATGCTCCAAAGGCACAATCAAGCCGTCCATTACTGAGCTCCCTGTCGGTCAATAAACCGCCGCGCCACGTGGTAGGCGCCCACCAGTGAGGCCATAAGGAGCATGGACGCCAATTCCACAGCGAGGACATAAGGACCAAAAAGAGTCATACCGACTTCCTTCGGCGACACACTCTGGCCTTGCAATGCCACACCGGAATCACCGAACACCAGCAACATCTCAACTAACAAGACAAGCGTGATGATCCCCGGAACAATCCATACACGGGGCATCAACAAAGCGCGCTCCCGATCTTCTCCTGAATCCCCCAGATTGAGCATCATGACCACGAACACAAACAGCACCATGATCGCGCCGGCGTATATCAGTATCTCCAGCGCTGCGGCAAACGGTGCGCCCAACATAAAGAACATGACCGCGACAGCCAGCAAAGACAAAATGAGATAAATCAGCGCATGCGACGCATTGGGACGGGTAAGAGCGACGAGGGTTGCCACAATCGCCAGCGCTGCTGTCAGATAGAAAAACAGCACCATCATGGCAGAAGACTCTTTACGTCGATGGGGGGAGCTTCGTTCTGAGCGTCACCCTTATCCTTGCCCGCGATAGCCAGTCCGGCTACGCGATAGTAGTTGTAATCGTGATACTTCCCCGTGCCGGCAATCTGTAAGTGCTCTTTCTCGTAGACCATGCTTTGACGGTCGTACTCGCACATTTCAAAGTCCGGCGTAAGCTGGATCGCGTTGGTGGGGCAAGCCTCTTCGCACATCCCACACATGATGCAGCGCGAAAAATTGATACGGAAAAATTCGGGATACCAGCGCCCATCCTCCCGGGTCGACTGCTGCAAAGCGATGCAGTCCACGGGGCAGGCAACCGCACAGAGATTGCAGGCCACACAGCGTTCTTCACCGTCCGGGTCACAGGTCAATACAATGCGTCCGCGATAACGTGGCGCGAGGTAAGGCTTTTCTTCGGGGTATTGGACGGTCTCGGCACGAGTAAACGTGTGCTGAAGAATCGTCATGAGTGTCACAAGCTGACTGCGTATGGCTTCCCACATAACTTAGCCCTCCATTGCCAATGCAAGAGCGCCTGTCACTAACAGATTGAGCAGGCTGAGTGGCAACATGTATTTCCAACCCAAATTCATGAGCTGGTCGTAACGGGGCCGCGGTATCGCGGCGCGCAGAAGCACAAAGAAGCAGATCAACACGAAAACCTTTATGCAGAACCACAGGATCGGCGGCAGGAATGGCCCCAACCAGCCGCCGAAGAAAAGCACGGTCATCATGCAGCAGATCAGAATGAGCCCGACATACTCCCCAAGCATGAACATGGCAAACTTCATCCCGCCATACTCGGTGTGAAAGCCGGCGGTAAGCTCGTGCTCTGCCTCGGGAAGATCAAAGGGAAGTCTGTGGCTCTCGGCGATGCCCGCGATCGTGAAAACGAGAAGACCCAAAAACTGCGGGATGGCAAACCACAGATCCTCCTGGGCAATAACTATATCTCGCAAACTAAAGCTGCCGGCGAGCATGACCACCCCCATGACGGAGAGTCCCATGAACACCTCATAGCTCACCATCTGAGCTGCACTTCGCAGCCCACCGAGCAAGGCGTATTTGTTGTTCGACGCCAATCCGCCTAAAAGCACGCTATATACCGCGAGTGATGACATCGCCAAGAAGAACAACAATCCGATGTTCAGATCCACAACTTGCAGGTTCGGGCCAAAAGGAACGACCGCGAACCCCAGCATCATTACGATCACAATAACTGCGGGTGCCAGTACAAACACAAACCTGTCCGCAAAGGGCGGAATCCAGTCGTCTTTAGTGAGGAGCTTGAGCATGTCGGCAAGCACCTGAAACACGCCAAATGGGCCGAGACGGTTGGGGCCATAGCGATCCTGCCAGATACCCAGCAAGCGTCGTTCAAACCAGGTGAGGAATGCCGCTCCCCCTACCGCTGCGCCAATAATGGCCAGACCAAACAGTGTTGTACTCATCTCGTTCATGAGACACCTCCGTCGCTGGCTATGAGCGCGGCGTTATCCCGCTCCCAATCCTGCGCTTTGGCGATTTGCACCACAGTACGAGGCTTTAGCTCTTGGCACCCGGCTAAGCCCGGTGCATAGGCCACGCAGCTCTGTCGCAGCTGTGGATCAATACGAACTTCAAAGGCGACTGTACCGCCGTCAACGGTCACACCGTCGCCGGCCTCCAGGCCATGGAGACTCGCATCAGCGGGACTGAATTCGAGATAAGCCCGGGGAATGAGCTCCGACAAACCCTCACTCAGCGCACTGAGTTCATCGCTTCCGAAAATTCGGGGCCGGGGAATCAGCTCCAGTGCATTCTCTGATGTAGGCCGCGGGGAAGCGCTAACGCCTGAAGAAGCATATGCTCCTGAATTACTTTCGATGAGCCGCACGCCCGCCGTACCCCCGCGAAGCGCGCCGCCCACTTCTGCCTGAAACTTATGCAGCGATTGATTGGAGTTCCAACCAGGAGCCCACACGTAAGGCAACAATGAGCCTGGCTCATCCCGGTTTAAGCCCTCCATGCTGTAAGACAGTGGGGACTCCTCATCTTGAGTCTGCTTGGGTTCATGCACGCTGACATTTGCGCGCATTGCCGTGCGACCACTATAACGGTGAGGTTGCCGAGGGATGCGCATGCCATGGCTTCGATACTCCTGCCCCGGCGCAGCATCGTTGATACGCGAAAGCGCGGGTACTGCAGCTGCACAGGCCGTCACCACATCGTCCACATGCTGCAGCTGAGCAAAGCTATCGATTCCCGCCGCAGCCGCTCCCGACAACAACCACTGCAACGCCGACCGACGCCCCTCGGACACCGGGAACACTGGGAAATACCGCTGCGCCCGTCCCTCCATGCTGACAAAGGTACCCTCCGACTCGATGGCCGTCGCCGTGGGTAAAACCAGGCTCGCCGCGGAGCAGCTGGGCGTCTCAATGCAGTCCAGGACAATCACGTCGGGCACCGCATTCAGTAATCGATCGACCTCAGCACCGGGAACTCGACGATAGAGGTCGTTCTCCAGAATCACCAGGGTATCGATTTCCCCGGCCTCTGCGCTGGCAGTAAGTGCGCTAAGATCTGGCGCGCCTTGCTCGAGCAATAGGGCCTGTCCCAAGCTATTGGCCTCGGGGACAATCAACGACAACATTACCCGCCGCTCACTGGACGACAATGCTTCTGCAATCTTTAGCGCCGCATCAGCTATGGCCGGTTCGCAAAGAGAGGTTCCGGCAACAATCAGAGGGCGCTTCGCTGCGCGAAGAATCGCTGCAATCTCCGAAACGCTCGTCGTCTCGTCTACATCACTTGAAGGCGCAGAAAGAAGCGCCTCTGCCAGGGCATAAGCCCCCGTCGCAATCTCTCCCGGAGCCAAATGGCGCTTGATCTCAGCGATATCATCGAGACGCGTACTGCCGGGCGCCATGCTGACCAGCGGACTGCGCTGTTCCTGAGCAAGATTGCGAATCGCCGCGTCCTGCCAGCTTTGCAACTTGAGCTCAGCCGCCATTTCATAGGCTTTATTACGCACGCTCTGACGCAGCGCCAAGGCCAAACGCGGGGCGGTGTGCGTAACATCCTCGCCGAGGATGAGAACAGCATCAGCAGTCTCCACATCAGCGATGGATGGCACCAGCGCCGACGTAGCAACAAGTATCTCCGCCACCTGATTGAGCATCGCCTGCTCAGCACTGGATACACCGGCAGTGAAATTCGTCGCACCGACAAGCTCGCGCAACAGATAGTTAGACTCCAACGACGCTCGAGGCGAGCCTATGCCCGCTAACCGTTTGTCCTTAATCAGCGACGCAAACTCTGCGGTGGCACTTTGCTCATCGAGCGCGTTAAAACGACCATCGGTATCTCGCAGACCTGGATAATTCAGCCGCGCATCACTGTTTACATAACCCGAACCATAGCGACCCCGATCGCAGAGAAAATAGCCATTAACTTCTGCATTGAATCGATTGTGAACGCGCTTGAGTTTTCCGTAGCGCTCTCCCGGGAGCGTGTTACATCCCACGGCGCATCCCGCGCATACAGAGGGCGCGGACTGCAAATCCCACTTTCGAGTGTAGCTCCCCACCAGCGTTTTGTCGGTGAAAACGCCCGTAGGGCAGACCTCAACAAGATTTCCCGCAAACTCACTCTCGAGCGTGCCCTCAGCGTGCCGTCCGAAATACACGTGGTCATGCGAAGCGAGAGCGGCAAGATCAATGCCGCCGGCATAGTCTCGATAGTAGCGAGTGCAGCGGTAGCAGGTGATACAGCGATTCATCTCATGGTTAATGAGCGGACCGAGATACTGATTGCGATGGGTGTTTTTGCGGCCACGATAGCGGCGATCGCGATGCCCGGTCATGACCGTCATGTCCTGAAGATGACACTCACCACCCTCTGCGCAAACGGCGCAATCATGGGGATGGTTGAGCATCAGCGATTCGACAATAGCCTTGCGAAACCCGCTTGCGCGATCTCCTCCCAGAGAGAATATGGCGCCCTCGGATACGGGCGTCATGCACCCCATAACAATCCGCCCCCGGGTGTCATTTTCGTCTTGATATTGCACCAGTGCACACTGGCGACAGGCTCCCACGGAACCCATGGCGGGGTGCCAGCAGAAATAGGGCAAATCCAAACCTGCCGACAAACAGGCCTCTAATACGTTTGCGCCTTCGCGAACTTCATACTCACAGCCATCAACAAGAATCTTCGGCATCAGTGCGTACCCTCCGCATAGGGGCAGCAGCCTTGTTCGATATGTGCTTCGAAATCCTCGCGAAAATATTTCAGGGCGCTCTGTACAGGCTCCATCGCTCCAGGCGCCAAAGCGCAGTGCGTATTACCTATCGCCCCGATGTATTCAACCTGGTAGGCCAGTGTATCGAGATCCTCTGGCCTCCCATCACCTAGCTCCAGGCTCTCCAGCACCTGCGCACTCCAGGGCAAGCCATCGCGACAAGGGGTACAAAATCCACAGGACTCCTGAGCGAAAAACTTTGTGAGATTGTGAATAAAGCCTATGGGGCAGGTTTTATCGTCGAGAATGATCATCGTGCCCGTGCCCATACGACTGCCGACCTTGCCGATGCTCCCGTAGTCCATGGGTACATCCAGGTGCTCTGGGGTCAGAAAGTCGGTGGACCCTCCCCCGGGAAGAAAACCTCGCATGGTGAAGCCATCCTCCATACCGCCGGCATGTTCTTCCAGAATTTCGCGTACCGTCGTACCTATGGGCAGCTCCCAACAACCCGGCCGCTTAACTCTGCCGCTCACTCCATAGAGTTTGGTTCCCGCATCCTCTCCATTACCCAGGGATTGAAACCAGTCCGCCCCACGCTCAAGGATGTGGTGGATGTTGCAGAGAGTCTCTACGTTGTTAACGATGGTAGGGCGCCCCCAAAGGCCGCTCACCTGAGGAAAGGGTGGTTTTGCGCGAGGATTAGCACGCTTGCCTTCAAGGGAACTAATGAGTGCGGTTTCCTCTCCACAGATATACCGTCCCGCACTAGCGTGGACGTGCATTTCCAGGTCAAAACCCGAGCCCAGTATATTTTTACCCAGATAGCCTTTAGCACGGCAGTCCGCGATGGCTTTACGTAGCAATGAAGCCGCAAGCAAATACTCCGAACGAATGAATATGTAGGCAACATCGGCCTGCAGTGTGTAGGCCGAGAGAATCATGCCCTCAATGAGCTGATGGGGATCACACTCCAGTAACAGGCGGTCCTTAAAGGTACCGGGCTCCATTTCGTCAGCGTTACAGATCAGGTACTTGGGTCCTGGCGTGGTGGGCTCCTTGGGGACAAAGCTCCACTTAAGACCCGTTGGAAATCCGGCACCACCGCGTCCCCGGAGATTGGAATCCTGAATAATTTGCAGACAGTCTTCGGGCGCGCGCTGCCCCACCGTCATCTTGAGCGCGCGGTAACCCCCGTTAGCTTCGTAGGCCAGCATGTCCGTGGGCGTCCGATCGGAGCGCACATTTCGAGTCAGCGGATTCGTCAGCACATCACTCATCGCCAGCTCCTTTTGCGAGGGCTTTATCCAGCGAGGCCAGATCAAGATCCTGATGCAACTCGTCACCTACCATCATCACCGGAGCACGATCGCAGGCTCCGAGACATGTCACCGGCAACAAAGTAAAGGCATTGTCTGCTGTTGTTTCCCCGGGCTTAACGCCTAATCGTTCGCTAATCGCCGCTTCAATCTTTTCGCAGCCTTTGATCCAGCAAGTCACGGAGTTACACAGCAGGATTACCCGATCGCCCACCGGCCGGCGAAATATCAGATTGTAAAATGTCGCCACCCCTTCGAGCTCTTCGGCGGACATTTCAAGATGACGGGCTATAGCGCGGAGACTCTCATCGGACACCCAGCCGCGATGAGCCTGCACTATTTTCAATGCATCAATGGCGACAGCCGACCGATAGGGAACATGGGAGATTTCGGCATCGATCGCCGCAATCTCAGCATCACTCAGCACAGGAATAAGCTCAGTCATTATCGATCCACATCCGCCATCACAAAATCAATACTCGCAATAATCGCAATCAAATCTGGTATCAACAGGCCTCGAGAAATCAAAGGAATCTGCTGTAGCGCAGCGAAAGACGGCGTACGAATGCGGGTTCGATAGGACGAAGTTCCCCCATCGCTTATGAGGTGATAGCTGTTAAAACCCTTCGTGGCCTCGATAAGTACGCTCGACTCTCCCGGCGGTACAGCAGGCCCCCAGCTCACGTTCAGGAAGTGATGAATTAGCGTCTCGATATCGTTGAGGGTGCGCTCCTTTGGAGGAGGTGTCGTGAGCCGATGATCACTCTTATAGGGGCCGGCGGGCATTCGCTCCAAACATTGGCGGATGATTCGCAGGCTCTCGCGAATCTCTGCGACTCGCACTACTGCGCGATCGTAACAATCCCCTCCCTTAGCAACGGGCACGTCGAATTCAAAATCCTCATAGCCGGCATAGGGCCGGTCCCGACGCAAATCGAAATCGACCCCCGTGGCGCGCAAAGACGCGCCAGTGATACCCCAGGCAACGGCCTCCTCTGCGGTGTACGCGCCGATTCCCACGGTACGATCCTTGAGAATGGAGTTGTCCATAGCCATCTTCTGGTAATGATCCAGACGCTCAGGCATGACATCAATAAAATCGCTTATCAGGCGCTCCCATCCTTCGGGAAGGTCATGAGCGACACCACCAATGCGGAACCATGCGGGGTGCATCCGACCACCGGTGATCGCCTCGACGATGCCAAAGAGACGCTCTCGATCGGCAAACATGTAAAACACCGGTGACATCTGTCCGATGTCCTGCACGAAGGTGCCGAAAAACACGAGGTGACTGGAAATGCGAAACAACTCGGCCATCATGATGCGAATGACTTTGGCTCGCGGTGGAACCTCGATTCCGGCGAGCTTTTCTACCGATAGCACGTAGGCAAGATTATTCATCACACCGCCGAGGTAATCGATGCGGTCGGTATAGGGTATGAACGTGTGCCAACTCTGGCGCTCACCCATTTTCTCGGCACCCCGGTGGTGATAGCCGATGTCGGGCACCGCATCGATCACCACTTCGCCATCTAATTGCAAAGCGATGCGAAAAACACCGTGTACCGAAGGGTGATTAGGGCCGAGATTAAGGAACATAAACTCGCCATCGCCGTCGGAAGCGGCCATACCCCACTCTTCGGGTCGAAAGCGCAAAGCTTCCTGCTCCTGCTCCTGCTTTTCGGCGTCGAGGCTAAAGGGATCCATCTCCGTGGCGCGCGCAGGGTGATCCTTGCGCAGCGCAAAGCCATCCCAGGTCGGCGGAAGAATTATTCTGCGCAAATTGGGATGCCCGACAAACTCAATGCCAAACATGTCCCAGGCTTCCCGCTCGTACCAGTTAGCATTCGGCCATACGGGAACCGCGCTGGGCACCTGTGGCCGGCTCTCGGATACAGACGTCTTTACTCGGAACTCCTCTCGGCGCTCCAAGGAAAAGAGGTGATAAACGACGGTAAAATCCAGAGCGGCGGCCGGCTTGTGCTCCCGAAGACGCTCATCGACACCAAACACATCAAGGAGCATGGGAAACTTCGGTTTTAGATAGCGCAGCAGCTCAATCAATCGGCCGCACTCCACCCAGACGGTAGGCGTACCATCCGAGGTCAGCTGTTGCGACAGTTTGGCATCAGCAAACTGCCGAAGGACTTCCTCCAGCTGGCCTGAGCCTGTTGTCGCGACCGCATTCACCATGCGCTCTCCTTACCGGGCTGGTCAGGCCTCCTTAGTTATTATGTGACCCAGCTATGCCAGACGATGACTCGCCAGGCTTTCGCTCCATTTACTGTTAAGTCTGGTCAGGGCTCCTCAGCGTCGTTTGCTGACTGCGTTCCTGCTGGAGAATATCCCGCTGGGAAGGCATTTGGGGCTTAACCACCTGTTGATCTCCTGCAACCCAGGACAGTGGCCGGCGCTCTTTGCCGACGGCATCCTGAAGCATCATTAGCCCTTGCATAAGAGCCTCGGGCCTGGGAGGACAACCAGGTACGTAAACGTCCACAGGGATAAACTTATCCACACCCTGAACCACGCTGTATATGTCGTACATGCCACCGGAATTAGCGCAGGACCCCATGCTGATGATCCAACGCGGCTCCAACAGCTGATCGTAGAGATGCTGAACCACCGGGGCCATTTTTCTAAACACCGTTCCCGAGATAACCATCAAGTCGGCCTGTCGCGGCGTAGCCCGAATGACCTCTGAACCAAAACGTGCAATGTCGTGGCGACTGGTAAAAGATGTCGCCATTTCGACGTAGCAACAGGACAGTCCAAAATTAAAAGGCCACAGTGAGTGTGCCCTGCCCCAGGCAATCAAATCCTCAAGATTGGCAAAAAATACATTGCGTTCAATCTGCTCTGCCATATCCAGCGAAGCAGTGCCTGGGGATGTGGCGATAGTGTCTTCGGGACGCGTAAGATTCCAATCCATTAGGCGGCACGCTCCAGCTCGTACGGTTTCGCAGGTGAGCGCTGCTTAACGCCCCAATCCAAAGCTCCAGTACTCAGCTCATAAATCAGAGCCACCACCAGAATCAAAATAAACAGCGCAACCGCGATAAAGCCCGACCAGCCAAGCTCAAAAAAAGCCACGGCCCAAGCGAGAATAAATACGGTTTCCAAATCAAAAATTACGAACAGAATGGCTACGAGATAAAACTCAACAGACATTCGGACCTGAGAGCTGCCTACAGAAACCACACCCGACTCAAAGGGCATGTTTGTAGCAGCGTTAGCTCGGCGTTGACCGAGAATTGAGGAAAGTAACAACATGGTTGCAACAAGCAACAGTACGCCACAGGCGTAGACGACAAACGGCCAGAACGTGGGCTCAGCCGTCATGGACACCCGTTCGCTGCCGCAGCTGCGCCAAGAGGTCAGTGGTCGATTTGTGTATTCTTATAATGCGCACATCGTCCTTAGTCGTTCGATCAATAAGTGACGTATTGCTTTTTTGGGTTACTGCGTTCTTTTTGCAATGCAACCCAGCGTTAACTCGACTGCCTGCATTCAGGCACGTCTGTAAAAAAAACGCAAGCCAGCCATCTAAAAAAACTTAGCACACGCAAAAGCGACGCTCCACTTTGCTCGATCACGCAGAGCGCCGAATAAGCGATCAATGGCAACAGTTCGACAGGGATTATTCCCAAGGTCTGTGCTCGACCTGACAGCTCGAGTCCATTACTGTGCGCAGTTTTCCAAATCAGCGCATCAGCAACGCAGAGGCAGCGCGACCTTCTGTGTTCTGCATCAGGACCTGTCAATTGATCTCTACCGCCAATATCACCATGCAGTTCGCTGCCAAGCCCCTCTTTGAGGACATCTCCGTCAAATTTGGTGACGGCAATCGCTATGGACTTATTGGAGCCAACGGCTGCGGTAAATCCACGCTCATGAAAATCCTCGACGGGACGCTTACTCCCAGCGCGGGAAACGTGTCGATATCACCGAATGAGCGCATGGGCAAACTCAGCCAGGATCAGTTCGCCTACGAACAATACACCGTGGTCGACACCGTGATGATGGGACACGCGGAACTCTGGGCAGTGAAGCAAGAGCGTGATGCGATCTACGCTAACCCCGATATGTCTGAAGAGGACGGCATGCGGGTTGCCGATCTCGAAGTTCAATTCGCCGAGATGGACGGCTATTCAGCCGAAAGTCGAGCCGGAGAGCTTCTTACCGGCGCAGGTATTGCTCAGGAATTGCATCATGGGCTCATGAGTGAAGTGGCGCCCGGCTGGAAACTGCGAGTGTTGCTGGCTCAGGCACTGTTTTCCGATCCAGATATCCTGCTTTTGGATGAGCCCACGAACAACCTCGATATCGACACGATCCGCTGGTTGGAAACCGTCCTCAATCAAAGCAAATCTACGATGATCATCGTGTCTCACGACAGACACTTTCTCAACGCGGTCTGCACCCATATGGCGGACATCGACTACGGTGAACTTCGCGTGTATCCCGGCAACTATGACGACTTTATGACCGCGTCCACCGCGGCGCGTGAACGCCTGCAATCACAGAATGCAAAAAAGAGTGCCGAGATCGCCGATCTTAAACAATTTGTTTCCCGGTTTTCGGCCAACGCCTCCAAGGCCAAGCAGGCAACCTCGCGCGCCAAACGCATAGAGAAAATCAAGCTGGATGACATCAAGCCTTCGAGTCGCGTCAGCCCCTACATCCGCTTTAAGCAGGACAAAAAGCTGCATCGCCAGGCTGTCGTCCTCGAAGAGCTTGGACACGGCTTCGACGAGGGCCCGCTGTTTGAAAATGGAAGTCTGATTCTTGAAGCGGGCGCCAGACTGGCAATCATTGGCGAAAACGGGGCGGGTAAAACGACTTTGCTGCGCTGTCTTATGGGTCAAATAGAGGCTAACGCGGGAAGCATTAAGTGGGCGGAAAGCGCCACCTTGGGCTACTGCCCCCAGAATACAAATGACGAGTTCGATACAGACCTCAATCTCTTTGACTGGATGAGCCAGTGGCGAAAACCAAGTCACGATGATCAAATCGTGAGAGCAACACTTGGGCGATTGCTTTTTTCCTCTGACGACTTCATCAAGAAGGCGAAGGTGTGCTCTGGCGGGGAGAAGAACCGCCTGCTCTTTGGAAAACTCATGATGATGGACACCAATGTTCTGCTTTTGGACGAGCCCACCAACCACCTCGATATGGAGTCCATCGAATCGCTGAACCTCGCGCTGGAACACTACGACGGCACGCTGATCTTCGTGAGCCACGATCGTGAGTTCGTGTCATCGCTTGCTACACGGATCATCGATATCCGAGAAAAGGAGTTAGTCGACTTTCAGGGGACCTACGATGAATACCTGGCGCATCAGGAAGCGTTGGGGATGGTACTAGCCTCCTGACTTGGCGCGCCCTTGCCAGAAAGATTAAGTCCGTGAGTCTGAACTAGGGCCCATCCTCCCAACTGAAAGCCGGATACCGGGGAATCGCCAGGTCTTCGTGGGGCTTCTCCCGGGCTTTTTGCCGCAGCGAAAAAATGTCTTGCTGCAGTGTAGAGCGGTATCGCCAGACTTCCCGCCATTCCTTCAAGAACTCCTTGCCAGCGGTGCCTGACCGATCTTCAGCCTGCATACCCGGCACCAGGTGCTCATAGGCGCCTTGCAGTCGCTGCCCATTTTGCTGCTCAAAAGCCGAAATCACCGATGCTTGAGCATCTGGCAAAGGCACAAACTGTGGTGTGGGATTTGCTGCGTAAAGCTCGAAATACTCCACGTACTTTTCCAAATCTACAGAGTCCGCTGAGCCCCAGATATGCATATCCGCACTGTTAATCAGGCGCTCCGAATCAGCATTGATAATCATCACCGTGGGGGTCGCAAAATAGTGCGCCTGGGCAAAGCGCTGACTTAATGCGCGCAAGTCTTTGAAATAGCCCACGTCAACAAACACCGTTTCGTAGTTCGCCGCCAGTACAGCGGCGACTCGCGGATCTGCAAACTTTTCGACGAGCCCCCTGCTGTCATGACACCACTGGGCGCCCATAACCACCAACAGCAGCTTGCCACTCAGCTTTGCCCGCTCCAGACCCCGCTGCACATCCTCCATTGGGTCGTCGGAATCCACATACGCCGAGATCTCACCGTCGGTAGCTTCACTTGCCAGCGCGCTAAATCCCATCAACGCTGTTAGCAAGCACAGTGACCGAAGTGAATTTACAAACTTTGATTGCATAGAAAACCTTATCTAAGAAGTACCTAACAGCGATGCAAAGCGTAACAGGGCTGCAGCATAAGGAATCATGCGCTTCGCAGGATTTTTATTGCGGCATAACAGAGTAAATACACGATCAGGAATGCGCCCACAAAAGCCATCCCAAAACCCACAGCGCCGAGGAGATTACTCGCGCCCAGAGGGTTGTCACCGAAGCTCAGCGCTCGACTGCCCGATGCATTGCCCGCCCAGTAAAACACCGTGTTAGCCCAAGCTATGTAAATGAAACCCCAGGCGGTGATTTTGCGCATTTTTTCACTCAGCGGAATCATTGGCAGCGCCCAGGCGACAGCGAGAACCAATAGGCCGTTCGTCAAACCTCCACTATGCGCTCGCGCCCAGCCCTCGGCAGTTCCGTAGTAAGGCATGGCCACGATTTTTCCCGGGTAGAGTTCCAGTCCACCAATGAGACCAAAGCCCAGCATAAATCCAGCGAACATACTCATCACAATAACCAAAAAGCCATTGCCGATCATAAGTTGTTGATAGCGATCCATTGTTTTTATCTTCCTGCTCCATGACACTGACCAACCATACGCATCTTTCGCGGATGTTTCCCAAAATAATGACATAAGGAAATCGCGATGAGCACGCAAAAAGCGGATTACTTGATCGTCGGCGCTGGCGCCATGGGTATGGCCTTTGCGGATGTCCTTGTGAGTGAATCCAGTGCGAGCATTACCATCGTTGATCGCTATCATCAGCCCGGAGGCCACTGGAACATGGCCTATCCTTTTGTGCGCCTGCATCAGCCCTCGAGCTTTTACGGCGTTAATTCACGCGCCTTGGGCGCAGATCGCATCGATACCACGGGCAACAACAAAGGCCTTTACGAGTTGGCCAGCAAGGCCGAAATCTGTGCTTACTACGACGATCTAATGCGTGAATTCATCAGCTCAGGCAGAGTTCAATACTTCCCCATGTGTGAGTATCAGGGTGAGGGCAAGATCCAGTCCCTAACATCTGACACTTGTCACAGCGTGGAGGCAACTACCGTGGTGGACGCAAGCTTCATGAATGTGAAGGTTCCATCCATGGCCGCACCCTCCTATCCCGTGGATGATTCGGTCACCTGTGTTGCACCCAATGCACTGGCGAACCTCCGCGGAGAGTTCAGCAACTACACAGTAATTGGCGCGGGAAAAACCAGCTTCGATGCCTGCTTGTTTCTTATGGACAATGGCGTTCCTCCCGATTCAATCTGTTGGATTAAGCCGCGAGAATCCTGGCTATGGGATCGCGCCTATGCGCAGGCGGGCGATTTGTTTGAAAGCTCCATTCAGCAGTTGTCGATGATGCAGGTGCAGGTCGTGGCCGAATCAGAATCTGTGGATGACCTCTTTGCCAAGGCCGAAGCCGCGGGACTTGTTATGCGCATCGATGAGTCCGTAGCGCCGACCATGTTCCGTTGCGCAACGGTCACCAGAACCGAATTGGAGAAACTGCGCCTGATTGAGAATGTGATTCGTCTGGGCAGAGTAGAAAGCATCGACAAAGATAGCGTCACTCTCGAACAAGGTTCGATAGACTGCCAGGGCAACACACTGTTTGTCGACTGCACAGCCGACGGGCTCGAGAGACGCCCTCAGGAGCCGGTGTTCACAGAGTCGAAGATTACCTTACAGTCTGTTCGAACCTGCCAGCAGGTGTTTAGCGCGGCCTTTATTGCTCACGTCGAACTCTCCTCGCAAGACCCATCGCATAAAAATACGCTATGCACACCAGTTCCACACCCCGACTCCGATACGGATTATCTTCGCAACATGCTCGCAGACCTGGTTAATGGCTTAGCCTGGCAAGAGGATCCGTCGCTCATGGCTTGGATGAAAGCGGCGCGACTAGACGGATTCAGCTCTCCGGCGACAAGCCCCGAAGCGGACGCGGCTTTTATGCACGGTCTACAGGAACAAGGGATGATCGCAGCCGAGAAGCTCATGCGCTATTTGGCGTGAACACCCTAGTTCGAAAGCGAGTCTCTTTGTAATAACGCCACGGATACGTCTACCGTCAATTCCAGAGAGTCCAAACTCGCTGCGCGCTTCTTACCTTCTGCAGAGGCGCGAAAGAGGTGGGGCGTCATAAGCAAAAGATCAGCAATCCCTGCCTGATCTAGTTCGGGTACATGAAAACTGAGAGTTGTTTGCTGCACAAGAGAAAACCCGGCCGGCGCGCTGGTCGATTGCTCGCGCGCCCTAAGCTCTGGGTAGATGACTTGTCTAAGCTCCAGCAGGTGACGACTCCCTGCCTCTACCTGCAGCAGTAAACCCGACGGCCTAATTACGCGGGCAAAAGATGGAAAATCGCTAAAACCGAACATATCGATCAAGACATCCACAGACCCGTCATCCAGAGGAATGTTGCGATTACTGGCAACTAGCCAGGTCGCAGGAAAACGCCGCGCAGCCAGTTGCATCGCTGGTTTCGAAATATCAAAACCCACAAATGAGTACTCCGAAACGCCCGTCGACTGAATTTTCTCCCTCAGACGCTCCAGGTAATAGCCCTCGCCGCAGCCGGCATCAACGATCAGCGACTTCGCCGAGATATGGGGAAGCAATGTCTGAGCAATACAATCCGCTATGGGGGAGTAATGGCCGGACTCCAGGAATCGATGGCGCGCCGCCACCATTGCCTGACTGTCTCCCGGTTCTTTTGAACGCTTGTCCTTTGCCGACAGCAGGTTTACGTAGCCCTGACGGGCCATATCGAAGCTATGCTGATTTGGGCAACGCAGACTCTTGTGTTGCCACTCCAGAGGTAAGCCATCCAGAGGGCAGCGCAGTGCAGCATGGGCAATAAATGGCATGCGGTCTAGGCTCGACGCTGTCGCTCAGCCCGCAAGGGATATTGCCTACTGGCTCTGCACGACAGTTCAGCTCTCAACAAAGCCCTTCCAGTTCGCCATGTATTTGATGAAATTCTCTCCGAGGCCTTCCCTGCGCAGGTGTTCGACGCTCACCGGGTTTGCCACAGGCTGAAAATTGGGGTCTGATATCGCTCTCCTCGGAAAATCATGGTGCAGAATCGCCGAGCGACCCACCACCACAAAATCAGCGCCAGCGGCAATACAGCGCCGCGCGTCTTCAGCGTTGCGAATTTTGCCAGCCGCACCCAGGAGCACATCACCCCGATCCAGCTCGGTAAAGCAATCCAGTAAGGTCTTACCCTCGAAACCATCTTCCTCAGGTTCTTTAAAAGAGTCCCACAGCGACATATCCAGAAAATCGATTTTTCCCTCATGCATCAGCTGCTGGGCCAGCACCTGCATCTCTGACAATCGAATATCAAAACGTTCCGCAGAAAGGCGAACCCCCAAAAGGAATTCAGTCCCACATTGCTCACGCACGCCATCAATGATCTCCAAAAGCAGTCTGCTGCGGTTTTCCAGTGAGCCACCGTATTCATCAACGCGTTGATTTATGGTCGGACTCAAAAACTGCGCCAGCATGTAACCATGGGCACCGTGGAGCTCAACGCCATTAAATCCGGCTTTCGCAGCGCGGAGGGCAGCAGCGATAAAATCCTCTTTCAGGCGATGAACTTCGTCGATAGAGAGACCGCGGGCCCCGGTCTTTTCGTTATCACTGGGACACTGTGGTTGATCACCAATGAGTTCCTTGGGAGAACGCATTCCAGCGTGATGCAATTGCAGAACAGAAACGCTTCCCTCGGCATTTATCCCCGCCGCTAGCCGTGTCAGGCCCTCAAGATGCTCATCAGAGAAGCAGCCCAACTGCCCTGGAAATCCGCAACCCGCTGCCTGCACATGGGACGCACAGCTCATGGTGACAGCAAAACCGCCCTCAGCGCGCTTGGTGAGCCAGTGATACTCGTCCTCACTCAAGGTGCCATCAGCGTGGCTCTGCTGGTTGGTCAGTGGTGCGAGCATAAAACGGTTGGGCATAACGGCCCCGCTCTTAAACACCAAAGCATCCGATACATGGGTCACAGTCGTTATTCCACACTAAAAAAGACGGACGGTATTCTGGCGAGACTTACCCTCCTTGTACAGCACTGCCGCCTCGCGTACCCACAGGGAAGCGCGGATAGGGTATCGCCGTGCCAGTGATCTCGAAGTCACTATCAACAGCACTGATAGAAGCGGACTTTTGACCTGAAAATTTGCTACTATATGTCCCCGCAAAAAAGGTCGACAGTAGAGTTATGAGTAAGAAGCCCCTGAGAACCGCTGGCAAAAAGAAGCCGCCAGCCGCCGTAGAAACCTCCTCATCCCTGGAAGATAAAGTCAAAGCATTCCTCGAAGCAGGTGGCGAAATCGAGCAGATTAAGTCCGGCGTTAGTGGTCAGGCAAACATGGCCGCCCCCAAGGCAAAATCATCCGCAAGCAAGAGCGCCAACTAGTCACCCCATTACTAGAGCAGCGCTGGACTCGAATAAATCGCTAGCACATGTACCGCTAGCCAGAAATAGCGGAACGGCCACTGCAACAAACGCATACGCAGCTTGATCACTCAGCGGAAGCGCTAGAAACGCTTCAGCACGTGTTCGGCTATCCCGCGTTTCGTGCTCCGCAGCAGGAAATCATAAGCGCCCTGCTAAACGCCGAGGACGCCCTGGTGATAATGCCCACCGGGGGTGGTAAGTCTCTTTGCTACCAGATACCTGCGCTTCTGCGAACAGGCTGTGCCATCGTGGTCTCGCCTTTGATTGCACTCATGCAGGATCAGGTTGAGGCGCTGCAGCAACTGGGCGTGCGAGCCGCATTCCTGAACTCCAGCCTCAACCCCGACGACGCCCGATCCATTGAACAAGACTGGCTGGACGACCGGCTGGACTTACTCTACGTGGCTCCTGAGCGGCTCCTCCAGGCAAGGATGCTGGCACTCCTTGACCAGGTAAGCCCTGCGCTATTCGCCATTGATGAGGCCCACTGCGTGTCGCAGTGGGGACACGACTTCCGAGAGGATTACCTGCAACTCAGCGTGCTGCATGAGCGGTTTCCAGGAGTGCCACGCATCGCACTCACGGCCACAGCCGATGCGCGCACGCGACAGGAGATCGCCGAGAGGCTGAAATTAACTGATGCGCATCACTTTCTGGTCAGTTTCGATCGTCCGAACATCTGCTATCGCATTGCCCTGAAAGACAACCCTCGGGGGCAGTTATTGCGTTTTTTACGCGATGAACACGACAAGGATGCTGGGATTGTTTACTGTCTTTCACGCAAACGCGTTGACGAGACCGCCCGCTGGCTGGTCGAGCAGGGCTTCAATGCCCTGCCCTACCACGCGGGACTTCCCACGGAGACTCGTGCCGAGCACCAACGCCGTTTCCTGCGCGAAGATGCCGTCATCATTGTCGCAACCATCGCTTTCGGTATGGGCATCGATAAGCCTGATGTTCGCTTTGTTGCGCACCTCGACCTACCCAAAACAGTTGAAGCCTATTATCAGGAGACGGGGCGCGCTGGCCGTGATGGCCAAGCTGCGGATGCCTGGCTGGTGTATGGCCTGCAGGACGTCATCATGCTGCGCCAGATGCTTGATCAATCCCAGGGTAGTGATGCTTACAAGCGAGAAGAGCAACACCGCTTGAATGCCATGCTGGGACTCTGCGAAGTGACAACCTGTCGCAGACAGGCCCTCCTTGCGTACTTTGACGAAAAGCGTGAGGAACCCTGTGGAAATTGCGACAGCTGTCTCAACCCCGTAGCGACCTGGGATGGAACGGAGGCTGCGCAAATGGCGCTGTCTGCGGTTTACCGCACGGGGCAGCGCTTTGGCGTTAACCACCTTATAGATGTCCTTCGCGGATCCGAAAACGACAAGATTTTTCAAAACGAGCATCATTACCTGCCCACCTTCGGTGTCGGCAAGGCGCTGGACACGCGGCAGTGGAAATCCGTATACCGACAGTTGGTCGCACGGGGCTATCTCAGTGTGGATATGGCCCGCTTCGGCGCCCTGTGTCTGCAGGAGTCCGCCAGGGGGGTTCTCCGAGGGGAGGTTGAGGTCCTGCTGCGCCAGGATCCCAAGGCAAGCACCGCGCGACGCACTACCAAAACCGCATTACCCGAGCATATTGACGTCGGTCTCTGGGAGGCGCTCAGAGAGTGTCGGCGGCAGCTGGCGGAAGATCAGGGTATACCGCCCTACATCATTTTCCACGATCGAACCCTGCAACTCATCTGCGAGCAGCGCCCCAAAAATGTAACGGAGTTTGCGGCCATTTCCGGAGTCGGAGATCGCAAGCGGGATAAGTATGCGGAGGCCTTCCTGAGGGTGGTCAACAATAGCGAAGGGACCGGTTAAAGCTCATACGGAGCTCAGCGATATCGCGCACAGGCCTCCAACAGGCGGTCGACGTCATCATGCGATACATCCTGATGAAACACCCACCGCGTACCGGAGGTTTTGATACCCGACTCCAATAAATGCTGTTCCAGCGGTTCAACCGCAGTGTCGCTTGCCAGCATCACCATGTTTGTTTGTGGCGCTGCCTCTAAGTTGAATCCCGGCAAACTTGCCAATGTTTCACCGACTCGTCGCGCTTTATCATGGTCTTCCTGCAAGCGATGGACATTGTTTTTCAGGGCGTAGAGACCTGCCGCTGCAAGAATACCGGCCTGACGCATACCGCCGCCAAGCATCTTCCGCCAACGGCGCGCGCTGCGAATACTGCTTTCGTCACCTACCAGTAAGGAGCCCACAGGACATGCCAGTCCTTTGGACAAGCACAGAGAGACCGTATCGAAGTGCTGACAAATTTCTGCGACGGGCACAGACTGCGCTACAGCAGCATTAAACACCCGTGCACCATCGAGATGACGGCGCAGTCCTAATCGCTGGGTCAACTCACTGTAACGCTGCAGATACTCCAAAGGCAGTACTTTTCCGCCCTGGGTGTTCTCCAGACACACCAGACGGCTAATGGCAAAGTGAGCGTCATCCGGCTTTACCGCTCGCTCCACCGCATCGAGAGGCAGGGAGCCGTCTTCAGCAAATGCCAACGGACAGGGCTGTATACCCCCCAGTACCGCCGCACCACCGCCTTCATACATATAGGTGTGCGCTCCGTGCCCCACAATGTACTCATGCCCGCGCTGACAATGACTTAGCAGGCCGATGAGGTTTGACTGGGTGCCGGTGGGCGCAAACACAGCGGCTTCCTTGCCCGTCAACTTGGCAGCATAGCGCTCCAACTCATTCACCGAGGGATCTTCGCCGTACACATCGTCCCCCGTGTCCGCCTGACGCATCACTTCAAGCATCTCGGCTGTGGGTTTCGTCACCGTGTCACTGCGCAGGTCGATCATTGCTTTTGGGTACTCATCATCCGTGGTGCGCAAAATAGTAAACGAAAAATCTATCGACGGCGGCCCTGGAACAGGTTTTACTTCCACGGTCAGCTTTCGATAGCCATGAACACTAGGGTGAACAAACTATGGATTGGAAAACCAAGCGACGCACATTCCTTCAGGGAGCCACGGCGATGCTGGCTAGCAGCGCTTTGCCCGGGGCTGCCGCCACTAGCGTGGCCGACAAATACGATGACATGCTGGTTATCGATGCCCTGTGCTTTGGCAAAGACTGGGGGGAGGACGTTTTCTCGGCGCTACGCGCGGCAAACTACTCCGGCATTATTGAAAGCCTCCCGCGCAAGGACCTGCAGACTGCCATCGATGCTCTGGTGGAATGGCGCGCCCGCATTAAGGACAACGAAGACAAGCTCATGCCTGCCCTGAAAGCCGCTGACTTTCAGCGCGCTAAAGACTCAAATCGAACGGCAGTCATGATGAACTTCCAGAACTCAACCATGCTGAATGGTGATGTCGATAATATCGATGCGCTACACGCATTGGGTATGCGCTCGTTCCAACTCACTTACAACGCCAGAAACCTGGTGGGGGATGGCTGTCTGGAGCGCACCAACGCCGGTCTGTCAGACTTTGGGCTGGAAGTTGTAGAGCGCATGAACGACACCGGCGTTCTTATCGACCTCTCTCATTGTGGTGATCAGACGACGCTGGATGGTATCGCGTTCTCTAAACAACCCGTGGCTATCACCCACACTATGTGCGACGCGCTGCGCTCCCATCCCCGGGCGAAAACCGATGAGCAAATTCGTAACTGCGCTGAAAAAGGAGGTGTGATTGGCATGATCGCGCTGGGCTACTTTGTCGGACCTGATCCCGGCGGCGATACAACCATAGAGCACTATGCCGATCATATTGAGCACGCGGTAAACGTCGCGGGTAAAGAGCATATCGGCATTTCTACCGATTACCCGCCGCAGGGCATTTCACCCTGGGCAACCTACGATGAGTGGTACGTGCCTCGCACCGGTTTCTTCAAGCCCAGCTATGAACTGCGCTGGCCCCCTTGGATTCCCGCGCTGGACACCCCTGACCGCTACCGCAACCTCATGGTCGTACTGGATCGACGTGGATGGTCTGCAGGAGATATGGAGCGTCTATTGGGTCTTAACTGGTTACGACTCCTTAGCGAGACCATCGGCTAATTGCCACCAAAAATAAATAAGCGGAGCAAAACCATGCCCCATGACCGCAGACGGCGGCGTTTACATAGTCGATGGCGACATGACCGCCTCAGTCAGAACACTGCAGAGAGGGACTAACTTATGCCTGAAGCCAGCTGCCATTGTGGCGCCGTAAAGATCACCATCGAGACAGCACCCGAGACCCTCACGCAATGCACCTGCTCAGTGTGTCGACGCTACGGCGTACTCTGGGCGTTCTATGACACACAGACAGCGTCAGTGACCGCGGCGAGCGACACCCTTGTGCCGTACATATGGGGCGATAAGCAAATTGCTTTTCAACACTGTGCACACTGTGGCTGCATGACTCACTACGATGCCGTGGATCCGGCAGAGTCAACGCGCGTCGCGGTCAACGCCCGTATGCTGCCGCCCCAAATCACCCAAGACCTGAAGGTCCGCACCTTCGACGGTGCCGACACCTGGCAGTTCCTCGACTAGCGCTGGCCAATACGATCAGGCGAGCAGAAGTCACTCTGAAGCCAGGATTAGTTACTCAAATAATGAAGAGCTACCAATAGGCGCGCAGGCCCGTGGTTACACCCCAACCACGATAAGCACCACCATCGTTTGCTGCATCCTGCATCTGTGCATACTGAAGGCCTGTCTGCCACTTCAGTTTGTGTCCATAGAAAAACACATTCAGGCCAGCGTAGAACTCCTGATACTCGTCTCCGCGCTCTTCCACGATCTCTCGCTCGTAGCGTCCCAGACGCACGCCGTTATCTTCAGAACTCTCTAACCAGGTATAGCGGAGCACAGCCTGAAGCCGAGGGCTAACCCAAGAAAAAGGCATCAATGTCAAACCGCGCATATCGCTAAGCTCGCCATAGCCATTTCCCAGGGCAAAGTCACTCCAAAGCCCCCAGCTACCAGACTCCAACTTAGTTGAAAGAGAAGCCACCTGTGACAGGTCTGGTGTCTGCGCTCCCTCTCTTTCTTTGTTTCGCACATAGTCCACTCGAATATCAGCTCGATCGGAAGAGAGTGCGTCTGAAAAATCACGACCCAAGGAAAGCAAAGTAAAGGCGCCCGCTTCAAAGAGACCAAAATCCTCATTGCTCTCAGCGGAGTACAGGCCGGCTTTCCATCCCCAGTGTGATTCGGTCTCCCCCGCTACAGAGACACCGGTGAAATACTCTGAGGTGAACCATAGGTTGTTAGTGAGATTGTTGCGCTGCAAGGTCAACAGCTTTGTAGAGGAGGTCGCACCATCAAGAGTGAAACCTACAGACTGCTTAAACACTTTAATCTGCAGGTTTTCGCGAGGTGTCCAGGCGACATAGGCATCGGTAAACCGGTTAAACGATTCGTCAGTATCATCGTCGCTCCTACTCGTATTAGCGTTGAGATCCCAATCTCCCTCGATATGCAGCAACCAGTTCTCCCCCAGTTCCGCCTTGAAACCAAAGCGAAAACGTCGCCACAGCAGGTCTTCGAAGCGCCCCTGATCCGCATCAAAAAGTGCGGCATCCGCCTGAAGACGCCCACTCAAAGTTACGCTGTGTAGGAAGGAATCAGGATTGTCTGATTCGTAGAGACTCGCGGCGCTCCAGACACTGTCAAAAGACGGCTTAGGCGCCGATTGAGCATGAGACATAGCGCCGTGCACAAACAGGCCAAGCAAAAGCAAGCGGAACGCTAACAAGCTGGAGGTTCCAAACCTTGTTATCGAAGGGGTTTCTCGTGAAAAACAGTCTTCACCCAAGGCTCTGGTTCCACGCACTATCATTGACGCGATCACAGCAAACACCCGGAGCAGCCGGTTTCCACGGCGAGCGCCGGCCATTTGCGCCCCAGCGTGACTAGGTTGTAGAGTCGCGGTCGACACAACAAGTATCGCGACCATCCACCATGAGCGTGCAAGGTCCTTCAGGACTTCCTCTTTTGTACAGTTTTCGACGCTGCCCCTACGCCATTCGTGCGCGCATGACACTCGCGTATGCCGGTGTAAAAGTCGAACTGCGTGAGGTCTTGCTCAAGGATAAACCCGCAGCCATGCTGGCGGCCTCAGAAAAAGGTACTGTGCCGGTATTGGTACTCCCTGGTGGCAGAGTGATCGATGAAAGTATTGATGTCATGCGTTGGGCGCTGGAACAGGCCGATCCTCAGGACTGGTTGACCACTGATTTACTAGAAGACCGCGATGATCTCCTCAGCGAAAATGACGGCGCCTTTAAGTCCCTGTTGGACAGATACAAGTACGCCGACCGATACCCGGAGCACTCAGCGCAATGGTATCGGGATCAGGCTAACGGCTTTTTAGTGAAGCTCGACCTGCGCTTAGAAAAAACGGCGTGGCTCGCAGGAGCAGAAAAAGGTTTTGTAGACGTGGCAATCTTCCCGTTTATTCGCCAGTTTGCCGGCGTCGACAGAGGGTGGTTTGATCAGTCGCCCTACCCACATCTGCGATGCTGGCTGGATACCCATTTGGACTCCCCCTTGTTTAAGGCGGTCATGCAAAAATACCCTAGATGGACTCCCGAACAAGCAGGCGTGATACTTCCTGAGTTACCCTAGTCACTCGCAAGTCCGTTTAGCTCTTGCGCCACTCCAGACGAATGCCGACAGTCCTTCCCGGCTGAAGCGGTGCGACATCATCCGCGGTAGAACGGTACTCCTCATCCAGGATGTTGCTCAAAAAGAGCTCGGCGCTCCAATGACGGGCCATCTCCTGAGTAAACCGGGCATTCCATATCAAGGCTGAGTCTAAGGGCACTTCATCTGCGCCAAACTCATCCCTGGACTGACGAAAGCTCAAGTCACTGTAAAACCCGCGGCGCTGATGCTCCCAACTCAAAAAGTAGCGCATGCCCGGGGGATTGAGATCCGCCAGTGTGTTGCCATCGTCGTCTTCACCTTTCTGCCACTGATAGCTCAAGCGGTGATTCACAGCGCCGGTCTGAAAACTCAAATCGAGCTCAAGACCCTGAATACTTGCGCCGTCCAAATTCCGGTAAGAGACTAATTCCGGGCCCACCGTATAACGTTCTATGTAATCCTCAAGATCACTGTAGTACACAGAAAACCCGGCACCCAGCGCCGAAGATGGCGGTGCAAAGCTCAAACCCAGTTCCGCACTGCGCCGCGTTTCGGCTTTCAAATCCGGGTTACCCAATACCTCTCCCCGGGGCGTCGTACCATTGAAATATCGCTCGCTCAGTCCGGGAAAGCGAAACCCCGTAGC
The DNA here is from genome assembly GCF_965662665.1 of Congregibacter sp. Classification (NCBI taxonomy): domain Bacteria; kingdom Pseudomonadati; phylum Pseudomonadota; class Gammaproteobacteria; order Cellvibrionales; family Halieaceae; genus Congregibacter; species Congregibacter sp. The sequence continues at coordinate 71,030 of NZ_CBFIIF010000003.1, forward strand.
CAACTCACCCCGGAGCGACCAATTGTCGTCAAAGCCATAATCCATGGCGGCACTGGCAGACCACTGCCCGTCGGAATCTTCGCCAGTGTCGGAGGACTGAGAAATACCGTCATAGCGAAGCCCCGCGCTGACACCCAGCTCACCCCAAAACCATTGCTGATCGGCAAATGCCGCCAGCGTATCTTCATCGCCCGAAACCAGTTGCTGTGCAATGAGAAGCTCTCCGTCGGGACTGTACTCACGATCGTCAATGGATACGCCGCGACGAGCTACCCACTCCAGACCAAGGCTACCACTGCCCGAAAGCAACGCAGTAGAAGCCTGGAATAGCCCCCCCACCGTATGGGCGCGGTAATCAGTCAGATTTCGTCGTTCGCCAACCCGCTCGACGTCTGCCTGCCAATCCTGAAAATGATGATAGCCGCGGAGGAACCAATCGCTACCGGAGCGTAACTCCACCTGGGCCACTGAGTGTTGGTCCTCGGGATAACTACTCACCCGTCGCTCCGGAAATAGTGCATTGCTCTTACCAATGTCCCGGCCAAGGCTTCCCAGCCAGCTGTAGTTCAGGCTCAAGCTGCCGAGGTCGGTATCTCCCGCCAGCACACCTGCGAGCTGTTCAAAACCCGTATTGAGAAGGTCTTCGTTGGGGTCATCGGCATCGTCGGCCCTGCGCACGCTGATGCCCGCCGAAACTCCGCTGGCACTGCCTGTTAGCGCGGTTAACGCAAACTGATCACCGTTATTCGCGCCCTCGGCTTTCACAGACCAGCCATACGCTGGACGCGTGTCTACGCTCACTACGCCACCCATGGCACCAGATCCGTAGAGGGTCGAGGAGGCAGATCTATCCACCGCGACCTGCGCAATAAGATCGGGAGGGACAAAGGATGTCGAGTTGCCCGCGCGCCGGTCAGTAATAATCGGGACTCCATTGAGCTCCGTGCGAACGCGCCAACGGCTAAAGCCACGAATACTGTAAGCCTGAAACAAGCCGCCCTGGCCATTTAGACTCACTCCGGGTAGCTGCTCAATCCAGTCACCCACGGTGCGATTCATTGAGACTTGCTCATCGAAGGCGATAACTTGAGTAGTATTTGCCCCCAGGGCAGGTGCAAAAACATCCCGACGGCCCACCACCTGCACTTCCTCCAGGTCGGCTGCCTGCACCAGCGATGCACCCAGCATGCAAGCGAGACCAAAACACACTGTCGAGAGAGAAACCGGGAGAGATGCCCAGGAAGGCGGAAAAACTCTAGCGACTGAGCTCGACCTGCGCCGCAATAACCTCAAAGACCGCGCCTTCTTCCCACTCTGAGTGCGCGCCACTGATCGCGTTACAGCGACATTACTCGTGGTCAAAAGAACGAATACGACGCCCAGGCACCTGAGTGCGGAGGCCGTATAGTGTGTTGCAGACATGGTGATTGAATCGCGTCTTGATTTGAGGGTGCGACTGTACGCATTCAGGCCGCGAACTTAAACCCTTGGCAAGTCCTTAAGCACGCGTATCTCGCCACGCGAGCAGGGATTGTTTGAAGGAGGCAAGTGGGCAACACTTACCAGGTAATGAACGCCGAGAGCAAAGACACCAAGGCCCCCGAAGCGCAGGCAAGGCGACTTTTGAAACTCGCAAGCTTTGCCTCGGTAGCCGCTGCCTGCCTGTTGATTTCTATTAAATTTGTTGCCTATGCCAACACCGGCGCCGTCAGCCTCCTCGCTTCCCTGCTGGACTCCTGTATGGACGCAGGCGCATCGCTGATCAATCTGGTGGCGGTGCGCTACGCCCTGACTCCTGCGGACAAAAATCACCGTTTTGGGCACGGCAAAGCTGAATCTCTCGCTGCTCTGTTTCAAGCGGCGTTTATCCTGGCGACCTGCGCCTTCCTCATCCATGAGGCTATTCATCGATTGATCACGCCGGAGCCGATTCTTGCCGTTAGGTCGGGGGTCATCGTGATGCTGTTAGCCGTACTCATCACCACAGCGTTGGTCCTGTTCCAGACCCATGTCGTGCGCCGCACGGGGTCCACTGCCATCCATGCGGATTCCGTGCATTACCGCGCAGATTTACTGAGTAATGCAGCAACCCTCCTCGCGCTGGTGTTCGCGGCGCAAGGCGTCACCCGGGCCGATCCCATATTCGCCATTTTTATCGCCACTTACCTGTTAGTGTCGACGCGGGGCATTCTTCGCCTTGCCTTAAATGAGCTCCTGGACAGAGAGTTACCCCTAGCACAGCAACAAGCGATCACGGAGATTGCGCTTAATCACCCGTCGGTGCGGGGGATGCATGATCTGCGCACGCGTCAATCAGGCCGTACGCCTATCATTCAGCTACACCTGGAAATGGATGCGGAGATTTCGCTTCTTGAGGCGCATCGCATTGCCGAAGAAGTCGAATCAGCTATCTTTGAACAGTTCCCCGGCGCAGATATAGTGGTGCACCAAGATCCCGAGGGTGTCACAGAGCTCCAGCGCTGGTAAACAGACGACTAAACCTATACCCGCTCCAAACACCACTTCCACAACAATAGGGAACCAAAACGCATGCACTATAAAAAACTGGGAAGCACCGACATCGACATCAGCCTCATATGTCTGGGGACTATGACCTTCGGTGAGCAGAACAGTTACGACGAAGCGGCGCAACAGATGGACTATGCCGTTGACCAAGGGGTTAACTTCTTTGATGCCGCAGAGATGTATCCCGTACCGCCACGCGCCGAGACCCAGGGAGACACCGAACGTATTATTGGCCGCTGGCTGCAAGCCCGAGGCAAACGTGATGATCTGGTGATAGCCACAAAGGTCTCTGGAAGGAGCCTGCCAGGAGGTGATTTTGATCACCTTCGCCAAGGACCGCGACTTTCCCGGGAGCAAATTCACACTGCAATAGATGGCTCACTCCAACGACTCCAAACCGACTATGTGGACTTGTACCAGGTACATTGGCCAGAGCGCATAACCAACTTCTTTGGACAGCTCGGATATCGTCACCGGGACGACGATGGCATAGCCATCGAGGAAACACTCTCGGCACTCGGGGAACTCGTCAAGGCAGGCAAGGTACGCGCGATCGGCATCTCCAACGAGACGCCCTGGGGTCTCATGGAGTATTTGCGGATATCTCGCGAGAAAGACCTGCCCCGCGTGCAGTCGATTCAAAACCCTTACAGCCTTCTCAATCGCAGCTTCGAACTCGGTCTGGCAGAAATGGCCATTCGCGAGAAGGCCGGACTGCTAGCCTACTCCCCACTGGCCTTTGGCATGCTAAGCGGCAAATATGCCGGCGGCGCTCGCCCCGCCGGCGCTCGGCTTACGCTCTTTGAACGTTTCAGCCGTTACAGCAACCCCCAGTCCGAAGCCGCCACAGAAGCCTATGTGGCTCTTGCTCGGGATGCAGGCCTGGACCCCGCACAAATGGCGCTGGCATTTGTAAACAGCCGGCAGTTCACTAGCAGCAACATCATCGGCGCCACCACCATGGATCAGCTGCGCACAAACATCGCCAGCGTAGACATTACACTCGATAGAGAGCTGCTAAAAAATATCGAAGCGCTTCATCAACAGTACCCCATACCTGCGCCCTAATCAGCGCCGCCACGATTGCCTAAGGGAGCAGTTTGCTCTAGCTTAGGCTATGAGGCCGCAGTACAAGTCAGACGAAAAAAAACGGATAGTAAGGCATGGCACAGTCTTTTGGCTTAGACAGCTTTTTGATCAGATGGTTGTTTGCCGTCGCACTGGTGTTTGGTACCTACAATCCAACGGCCTTTTCTTATGTTGGCTGGCTATTATCGGAAAACTTCAGTTTTGGGCCGCTACCGGCTTTGGTGGGCGTGGCCCTTATCATCGCCTGGTTGGTCTATCTTCGCGCTACCTTCAACTCTCTGGGCTGGCTGGGGATCGTGCTCGGCGCCGCCTTGTTCGGCTGCATGATCTGGCTGTTCATTGATCTTGGTTTGCTGAGCACTGAGTCTACGGGGGCACTCACCTGGCTGGCACTGCTTTTGGTCTCGCTGCTATTGGCAGCAGGCATGTCCTGGTCGCACCTGAGACGCAAAATGAGCGGGCAACTCGACGTCGACGACGTCGAAGACTAAACAGGCAAAAAAAACCCGGAACCTGGGTTCCGGGACAGAGCGGTCGCTACTTTCAACTCCCAGCGCCCAGAGCCCAGCGCCCGAGGGGGTTAAAAAGGCCCCGATCGCAGGGGCACTCAATTTTTACTTGGCGAAACTTACCTTCTCTTCGGCGTCCGGAGACGTCAGAGCGACACCATCGCCTGTTGCCAGGCTACTGGCTCCATCAGTGCTTACAGAGCAAACGACAACCGTGTTCTCGCCGTCTTTAGGGTTAACCATAAGACGCAGGTGGGTTTCACCGGCACTGCGCTTAATGCTGCGCAGTCGAATGCGTGTGCTATCACCGTAATAAGACTCAATGTCTGCTTTGCACTGCGCGAGATTTTCACGATCTTGCTTTCCTGCGAAGGCAGAGACTGCGCCCGTGGCAAGAATAATACCGATAGTTGAAACGAGGACTTTTTTCATGGCCGATCTCCTGAGTGGTTGCTTGGAGATACTATAGGTGCTGCATAATCGAAGTGTTATAGCCGCTATTGACTAAGCGTGCTGCATTTTTGCAACACCCTCTTCATCTTCGCAACAGCTATCGAAGTATGGTCGAAGCTGAGACAGCTCTTCGGCGAGGATTTCCCGAAGAATTCGCATACGTGCCGACAGTCGCAAATCCTTGTGGGTTAATACCCAGAGATCCAGATAGTGATGCACGGTCTCTCCGGGTACTCGGACGAACTCAGGATCATCTCTGAACATGGCGCAGGGTGCGAACATCATGCCCATTCTGGAGCGCACCGCCTCTACTTGCAGCGTTATCGCAGAAACCGCGTGCCTCACGGGTAAGTGCCCGTTTTCACAGAGCTTTCTCCAGGAATCATCGTAGTTATTGCCGTGCAAGCCGATCCAGTTAAGGTGGCTGACGTCCTCGGGGTTATCCGGATTGAGGAGGTCACGGTGCACATAGGCCGAGGCCGTCATTGCCGAGATTTTGCGCCCGATAAGGTTATCTGGTGGTGAGGTACCTGTGCGAAATACGCGAATGGCTATGTCGGCTTCGCGGCGCCCTAAATCCAATGCATCCGGACTACTAATTATCTCAAGATCGATCCCGGGATAATCATCCGCAAACTGCGCCAGCCGCGGCATTAACACGCTAAATCCGCTTGCAGGTGGGAGCGTTAGACGGATTCTGCCCTCCAATTCCTGGTCCGTTCCCGTGACTTGACGCTCCGCAGCCAGCATGAGTTCCTCGACATGCTCAGCGGTAGGCAGCAGGTTCTCCGCGGCCTGGGTCATGCGATAACCCTCGGGAGTGCGATCAAACAAACGCGAGCCCAGGTCTCGTTCAAAGTCATCCAGTCGACGCGTCACTGTGGAGTTACTCACGCCCAATAACTGCGCTGCGCCTCTCGCCGAGCGCTTCCGCGACAGGGCCAAAAGAATCTTTAAGTCATCCCAATCCATGTCGCTTAGGAGTAAATCGCCGAAAACGCGTCAATGAATGAGCCCAGCTGATCACCCGGCAAATCGTTAATTCCCGCCGCGGCGGCACGACCACCGCCGGTATCAAACTGACGACATAGCGTGTCTGCATCGCGCTTGTCACTCAGCGGCGCCCGAACACTCACGAGAAACCCACCATTTGCCTTTTGTGTCAGTACCGCGTGAGCCCGCGCTGGGGTCGCGTTGGCAAGCGCATTCCCGTAGACACCGCTAACCCTCCGCGACCAGGGTGCATCGGGCAACAAAAAAAGCGCAGCCGAATCGCTCTCCCACTCGGGGTTAAGGGTTGACGCACTACTCATATCCCCCTCGTAACCTTGTTCGAGTTTTTCAAAGCTCGAGACTGCGTCCTGAACGAACAGGCGGGGCTCGGTGTAACCACGCATCAACTGATAGAGCTCCGCCGGATGAAAGTGCAAGTCGCTAAGAGCCGCACCATAACCGTTGTAGTTTACGTAGGTACCCAATCGCTTATACAGATCAACGGTTTCCGCATCTAACTCAAGGGTTCGGGCTACGGCCCTGGCGCTGTCATCAAGATTATCGCCAAAGGCTCCCACAACGGCCCAGTGAGCATAAGCCCCGCGTAAATGACCATTGACCAATAGGCTTGTGCACACGTCCGGCGCTGTATTGATCAGCGCCTCCAGGTTAGGGTGTTCGGGGATATCCCCTGCAAAGTGGTGATCACAGTAGAAGACATGTGCACCCGCATGCAGTAATCCCTCAAGGGGCTCGCGATTTTTATCCAGAGAAATGTCCAGAACTGTCACCCGGGAAGCTACCGCAGGATCAAGAACATCCAGTAGCTGAATATCGCGCTTTACACCCGTGACCAGTTCCGCATCCAGCGGCATGGACTGGCGCAACTGCAGCAGCGCACAGATGCCGTCGGCATCGCCGTTAAACACATCGAAGTTTTTCATGCAGCCCAGTATGACGTGAGTTGTGGAGCCGGTCGAGACAGACGCCGCTAACATCAGCGTAAGCCAAGCTAGAGGGGCTAGCCCAAATACCTACGAGTCAAGCGTCAACCGCCGAGTTGGGGAACAGCTTTTTCACATTCGCGGCCTCGGTTTCCGCTGGCAGAGCGCGGCGCTTACCGGCTCGTCCCTGCTTCACCCAGATGTGGTCGTGACGAATTTCGTGATTAGCGAAACCGCTCACGGCTTCTCGAAGTACTTCGGTAATGCCCTGACAGTCCATCGCATCACAGCGCTGAATCAACTCCCCGAGCGCCACATTCACCTGGCCGTGAGAGAGGCATTCCTCTTCAGCTCGCATGATCATGGGGTGCCCCGTACCGCTGACCGATGAGCCCAGCAAGAGCTCCTCATGAAGTTTCTCTCCGGGTCGCAGACCGATAAAGTCGATATCTACCGCATCGAACTTATCCCGCCCAGTACCTACCTCATGTCCGCTCAAACGAATCATACGTTTTGCGAGATCTACAATGCGAACCGGCTCACCCATGTCCAATACGAAGACGTCGCCGCCCGTACCCATAGCGCTGGCCTGCAGCACCAGATGAGCAGCTTCCTGAATACTCATGAAGTATCGCGATACCTCAGGATGCGTAACCGTAACAGGCCCACCGGACTCGATCTGCTCACGAAACAAAGGGACCACCGAGCCCGAGGAACCGAGCACGTTTCCAAAGCGAACCATACAAAAACGTGTCGCGCTCTCTTCGCCAGCCAGGCCCTGCAAAATCAATTCTGCAAAGCGCTTGGAAGCACCCATGATATTGGTGGGACGAACGGCTTTGTCCGTAGAGATCAGCACAAAGGTCTCTACGTTCGCCAGGCGTGCCGCTTCTGCCGCATGCCAGGTACCAAAGACATTGTTTGCCACGCCCTCAGCCACATTGTGTTCAACCATAGGCACGTGCTTGTAGGCGGCTGCGTGATACACAGTCTGTACCGAGAATGTGCGGAAGATAGTCTCCATCCGCAGCTGATCTCTTACTGAACCTAATAAGCAGACCGTATCCACATGGATCTGCATCTTGGTCAAAATGTCCTTCAGCTCACGCTCAATGCGGTAAAGGGCATACTCAGAATTGTCCAGAAGCACAATCTGCTTCGGCCCCGCCTCGAGAATCTGACGGCAAAGCTCAGCGCCGATAGACCCTCCGGCACCGGTAACCATAACCACCTTATCGGTGATACAGCGGTCAATAAGCTCGGGATGGGGAGGCACTGGATCGCGCCCCAGAAGATCATCCAGATCAATATCCTGAATCTGGCTGACCATCGCGGCGCCACCCACCAGTTCATTGATCTTGGGGACGGTACGTACATGCACGGGCAAGCCGACCAGGGAGTTAATGATCTCCCGTCGCCGCTCTGCAGAAGCCGACGGTATCGCTAGCAACACCTGCGTGATCGCATGCTGCTCAATGAGACGTTCGAGATCGCGGGGCCAAATCACCTGCAGGCCATTAATCACCGAGTGTTGCGCTCTGGGATCATCGTCCACAAAGGCGACGACGCGGTACTGATCACCATGATGCAGCGCAGTCAGCAGTTGACGACCTGATTCACCGGCGCCATAGATCAGAACATTCTTGCCACTGGAGCGCAGTCGTGCCTGATAACCCGCGCGAACGATCAGGCGCGCACCGCCAATGGTAAACATTGCCATCGCCCAATACACAAAAGGCATGGAACGCGGCACATCAGCCTGCGTGAAAAATATCGCAGCACCAAGGGCCAGCGTTGAGTAGCTCACAGCCTGGATGATGGTCCAGATCGCCTGCTGACCCATAAAGCGAATAATCGCTCGATAGAGGCCCATACGCAGGAAGACGACGGCGCTGGCCAGCATGGTGAGCGCCGCACAGAAGAGCTCTACACTGCCGGGAGCCTGTGAAAATGAAGCGAAGGGATAACCGAAGGCAACAATGAGCGACAGCGCCACAAAGCCCATATCCACGCCCAGGACCATTGCCTGCTTGACGTTGCGAGGAACTTCTACAATGCGGAGCACTAGCTGGACGATAATGTCCACTGTTGCGCGCACTTTATCCACCAGATTTTGGGCCGGTTTATTCAATCGTATAATCACTCCGCGCTGGTTATGCGCTTGTCGGCTTTTAATTGGACACGCTATATTTCATGCCGACTCAAGATACGAAGCTTACTTCAAACGACGCAATTTCGCTATGAGAAAGAGTTGCGGGAATAATCCCAGGGTCAGTAACGTACATTCAGAAATTAGGTTCAAAACTGCGATCAGTGCCAGCGGTATTAGCCAGCCAACGTGCAGCAGCAATAACGCCGAATCGACCTTCCTGTGAGATTGCCAGTGTCGGGCGAGACGCTGATAACAGTGTTCACTGTGCGCCTGCGCCAGCGGCTCAGATCTCATCGCCCTGTGCACCAATGTGCTAGCCGTATCCAACAGAAAAGGGCTCATCAACAATAGCCACACAACCGGGGATAGATGAGCGTCTCTCCACGCCCAGAGCCCCAACCACCCCAATAGCAAACCAGCACTGAGACTTCCGGCATCGCCCATGAAGAGTTTTGCGGGGGGCCAGTTGAACACAAGAAACCCGGCATAGGCAGCCGCCACAATCGCACAGAGCATGAGATAGTCATTCTCTGCGCCGACAACAAAACCCAGCGCTAGCATTTCTGCCGCCACCAGCACCGTTTGCAAAGCAGCGAGGCCGTCTATGCCATCCATGAAATTGTAAAGATTGAGCAGCCAGGCGAAGGCGACCACCAGTAGCGGCCAGATCCAAAAGCTCAGGCGCGCGGAGTCCAGATAAGCCAGCACAGCAAATGCAGACAGCAGCAGAAAAGCGACGAGACGCACGCCCACCGCCAGTGGCCTCAGGTCATCCCAGGCTCCCAGCGCGCAAAGCACAACAAGCGTCAGTAGCATTGTCCGTGCAGGCGCATCACTAAGGAGTCCGCTACCCAACAACAGTGTCACCATCAAGCTAATTACAATAGTTGCAACAATTGCCAGACCGCCGGAACTCGGTGTCAGGACGACATGCGCGCTTCGATGATTCGGCGAATCGAGCAAACGCATATGCCTCGCCAGTGGCAGATAGACCGCAACTGCCACCAGCGCGAGCACAAGGGTAAACAGCCCGATGCCAAGCAGTTTTAGCTCAGGGCTGAGAGCCCCAAGCCCGGCATCGAGCCCCTTCAACCCCGCATCAAGTGCCATTGGCGACTCTCAGGCTGGACTCGAAATTCAGCGACGGTGAAAAACCCAGAGATTCGAGTCCCTCCGGGCGATAATAATCATCCGCGGTCATTCGGTCCCAGGTGCACCCAGCAGTTTCTCCTCGAACGGTATCGAGTGTTCGACACAGTGTTCTCCATACAAGAGCTGGCGGGGTGGGCAGCCAGGGTTGTCGTCCCATTGCCTCACACAGCGCGGCGTGCAGCCTTTGCGTGCTGTAACGCTCACCATCCGTCGCGGTAAACAGTGCAGGCGTCTCCAGAGTCGACACGGCGAGACCTGACAGGAGACGTACGAGATCAGCCAATGCGATCATGCTGCGCTCGCCTCCGGGTGGTGGTGCCGGTAAATGGAGGGCCGTCCAACGACGCAGCCAACGAAGATGACCCAGTACATTTTCACCGTAAACTAATGCCGGGCGAACAATCACGAGTTCCAATGCAGCGTTGTCACACAAGCGACGCAATCCCTCCTCGGCAAGTGCCTTGGATTGCGCATAGGGGCTGCTCGCTTTTGAGATGGGCAGCAAATCCCCGCTCTCATCGTACTCAGCGGCTGCGGCTTTGACAGTGCTCACAAAGACTAAGCGCTTAACGTCAGCCGCAATGGCTTTTCTCGCCAAGGCTAAAGACGCATCAAGATTCACGGCCTGATACCCATCCACACTGCCCTGCTGATGAGCAATGCCCGCGAGATGAAAGAGCACATCCACACCCTCAAGCGGAAGTTCCCAGTGGGCGGCACCAAAATCACTTTCAAGGAAGCGGACATCAGGATCGTGACAGACTGGAACTGTCGCAGGGCGGCCCTGCGCGCTCAACCGATATCCTTGCTGAGCGAGAGCTGGCAACAACGCTCGCCCGATGTAGCCGTTTCCTCCTGTAACCAGGCAATGCACGCCCCACTCTCCCCATTCAACTGTCGCGGCAGAATGGTGCGCGTATGGGACGAAGAAATAAAGGGGGCAATGCCCCCTTGCGGCTTGAGTTACCTTGTGGCAATTACCTTGGTGGTGATTCTGCCAACTAGCGTATGCGTATCAAGGTACGGTTGCGTTCAACGGTGGATGCGCCAATACCCGTCACTTCCGACAATTCATCGACAGACTCAAAGGGACCAAACTGCTCACGGTAACGAACAATCGCCTCGGCTTTGCTCCCCCCTATGCCATTTAGCTGGCTTGCAAGTTCACTGGCAGAGGCAGTGTTGATATCCACGCCAGAAGCCATGTCTTGCGCCTTATCCTGCCCCACGACTCCCGCAGCCAAAGACGCAGAATCCTTTGAAGCAAGCTCTTGCGCCAGGGTCGGTGACGCCTGAACCATCAACTGGGCAACAAGCGCAGCAGCGGCCGCGAGCGTCACCTTCCGAGCAGTCGATGGGCAGCGCCGAAAAGGCGGCTTAGTTTGCCCGCCCATATCCGTCTTCACAGACGGTAAATTGGCCCCTTGCGCCCGGTAACGGCGAGTAATCTGCCGAGGTATATAGGAAATTGTCGAACGATAAGTCTTTATGTCAGTCACGGTAAGACCTCCTTGTCATCGCGTGATTAGCGTAAGCAGCGGTGACAAGAAAAAACCCTAAAAAAGCAGCAATCTTGACACCGCAAAGCTGCCCGAAGCTGTTGTTACTCCGGGCACAAAAAGAGACTAGCAGCGAATCGCGGCGGCGTGAGCCCGGTGATCACATCGGGCCGAAAGGAATCGGACGAACAGTAAAATCAGGCAGACAGCGACGCGTTAATCGCCCTGAGCGCGGCAGCAGGGTCTTTGGCCTGCGTAATAGGCCGACCAACAACCAGGTAGCTGGAACCCGCATCCATAGCCTCCGCCGGTGTCAGTACTCGTCGTTGATCATCCCGCGTGGCACCCGCGGGACGAATACCCGGCGTGACCAGCGCAAAAGACGAGCCCATCTTTTGACGTAAGGTACTTGCTTCCTGCGCGGAGCACACCACGCCCTGCAGGCCGCAATCCTTCGCAAGCCCCGCTAAGCGAAGGACCTGCTCGCCCAGCGAATCCTCATAGGCCAGCTCAACAAAATCCTGGGCATCCATGCTCGTCAGAACGGTTACCGCAATAAGCAGCGGCGGCGATGACAGACCCGCAAGCGCTTCTGCCGAAGCTTCGAGCATCCGACGCCCTCCACTGGCGTGGACGTTGACCATCCAGACACCCATGGCTGCAGCGCTGCGCAATGCACCGGCAACAGTGTTGGGGATATCATGAAATTTGAGGTCGAGAAATACCTCAAAGTTCAGGGCTTGCAGGCGCTCGACCAGCTGCGGACCGGCAGCGGTAAACAACTCCTTACCCACCTTTAATCGGCACGCTGTGGGGTCCAAAGAGCCAGCAAGCTCCAGGGCCGGAGCCATCTCAGGGTAGTCCAAAGCCACGATGACCGGCGATGAAGTACGACTCATAAGATCACTCCGTTTCTGCTGTGCGGATGGTTCGGAACGTGCCCCAGTACTTACAGCCTGGACAAAACCAAAGCAGGTGGCGGGCCGAAAACCCGCAGTGATCACAGCGATAAGCGGGGCGCACTTCAATGAGACGATCCAAAAGTACACTCAGCATCGACAAAGAATCGCCGGGGACTCCTGGTGACTCTTCCTGCTGGATTCGAATCAATCGAAGCAAGCCGCGAAGCGAAGGAGTATGCGTGAGTCGTTCCGTCAAAAAGCTGTGCGCCGCGACGTTCCCCTGATCACGGCGAATATCATCGGCCACCGCAATCATGAGCGGCGTCGAAGGATGCTCATCCAGACAACGACGGAGATAATCTGATAATGCCTCCTCTTCGCCTAGAGCGGCATAGCAATCTCGCAGCGCAGGTATAGCCTCGGGGAGAAACTCCGCATGCTGCTCCACTACTCGAGTGAGGGCTTCGATAGCCTTTCGATGATTCCCCGCCGCACCCTCAATACGCCCGAGCTCTAACGACGCGCGGGCACAGGAAGGGTCATAATGAAGAGCGTCTTGGAGTGATTTTCTGGCGTCATCAACTCGCCCGTCACCTCCCGCCTCCACAGCAAGCTCGCAATAAAAGTGCGCCAACTGCACGGGGATTGACTGTCCCGAGAGCTTAAGATCCTGCGCGTCACCACCTAAGAGGCTGCGCTTGGGCAGCAGCGCTTTGGCCTCGTCAATCGCCCTCTGCCACTCGCTCTCGGATCGATAAATCTCCAGCAGATACAAACGGCTGACATCTCTTTGTTCATCTGACTCTTTCACCAGGTCAAGCAGCAGAGTCTCGGCACGATCCAGAAGACCGGCAGAAATATAGTCTCGGGCAAGCTCCAGATGCGCGATATACATCTGGGATCGCGGCAGATTCGGCCGCGCCAAGAGGTTTTGATGTATGCGGATCGCGCGGTCTACTTCCCCGCGCCGGCGCAGCACATTCCCAAGGGCAATATGCGTTTCCAGAGTTTCGCTGTTGACTTCCAGAGCGCTGATAAACTGATCAACAGCGCCATCAGGCCGCCCGTCTAGAAGATAGTTGAGGCCTTGGTAGTACTGACTGGGTGGACCCGCAACAGCGTTGTTAGCACCGCTCTGACCTCGACGCCCTAACCACCAGCCGCAAGCAACGGCAGAGAACAGTAGAAGGAATACCAGTGCGTCATTCACGCGTGGCCAGGCCCTTGACACGCAAACGATCTATTTCAGCCTGAGCGCTGGCGATTTGTCGTCGCGCTGCCATCAATCGCGCACGCACACGGAGCACGGCAAAGGACGACAGCAGTAAACCAAGAATGCCTCCGAGGGCCAGTGCACCCAAAACCCACAGTGCCAAACTGTGCGGCGGCAGGATCATGAACAGGACATCCAGAGGGACGGGCTCTGCATTTTGCAGGGCAAACAATACCCCCAGGCCCGCCATGGCGACCGCAAGGATTAACGCGAGGAGTTTACGCAGAAAGCCCATCACAGGCGTACTCAGAGACCTGCCTGAAGGCCGAGGTTCACCCTGTCTCTGAGTTCTTTACCCGGTTTGAAATGGGGCACGTACTTACCGGTGAGCTCCACCGCATCACCAGTTTTGGGATTCCGTCCTCGACGGGGCTCTCTGTAGTGGAGGGAAAAACTGCCAAACCCTCTGATCTCGATGCGTCCGCCACTGCTCAAAGAATTCGACATTTGCTCGATAACCGTCTTCACCGCCAGCTCTACGTCTTTGGTGGAAAGCTGGCTTTGCTTCAAAGCGATAGCTTCTATGAGTTCACTTTTGGTCATGCTCATCGGCCTCAATATACTGTCAGTCCGCCGTTGGGCGGCTGGGGAGCGCTGCGAAGACTGATTTACCCCCGCAAGCCTTCCACTGCTTCTACTCGTATTGTGTACGCTTCATCAAAATCACGCAAGTTCTTATTTTTTATGGAAAATTTACACTCTCAGGACGATGATATTATGCGACGTGGACAGCCTAAGGGCTGACGAAAGGCTGACTAAGAGTTGTAAAGTGCCGAGCAGCCACAAAAAAGGGCCCCGGAGGGCCCTTTTGTCTTTACCAGCCTCTTCAGGCTGGCAGGTACGGTGTGATCACTGACCGCCCATTTGAGCCTTGATCAAGTCACCGATAGTACCGGGTGAAGATGCCTCAGCTTCATCTTTCAGAGACTTAACAGCCTCCTTCTCATCGTCAAAGTCCTTCGCCTTGATCGACAGCGCTACTCCGCGGTTCTTGCGGTCAGCAGAAATGATCTTAGCTTCTACCGAATCGCCAACCTTGAACTCGCTGCGCGCGTCTTCGATGCGCTCACGGCTGATGTCTGCGACCTTGAGGATGCCTTCAACTTCTTCCGCCAACTTCACGGTCACAAACTTGGGATCAACTTCGATCACTTCGCCAGTGACAATGCTGCCGCGATCATTAACGGCGATGTAGTTGCTGAATGGATCATCTTCGAGCTGCTTAACGCCCAAGGAGATGCGCTCGCGCTCAGGATCAACAGAAAGGATGACGGTTTCGATCTCATCGCCCTTCTTGTAGTTACGAACCGCTTCTTCGCCAGTCTCGTTCCAGCTGATATCAGACAAGTGCACCAGTCCGTCGATATTGCCCTCAAGGCCAATAAAGATACCGAAATCGGTGATGGACTTGATCACGCCAGAGATACGATCGCCCTTGCTTGCGCCAGACGCGAAAGCGTCCCAGGGATTCTGCTGACACTGCTTGATACCCAGAGAAATTCGACGACGCTCTTCGTCGATATCCAGAACCATAACTTCGACTTCGTCGCCCAGCTGGACAATCTTCGAAGGATGAACGTTCTTGTTGGTCCAATCCATCTCGGACACGTGTACCAGACCTTCGACACCCTCTTCGATTTCGGCAAAGCAGCCGTAATCGGTAAGATTGGTGACTTTCGCCATGACACGAGCGCCTTCTGGGTAGCGACCTGTGATCTCGACCCAGGGATCTTCGCCCAGCTGCTTAAGTCCCAGCGATACGCGATTACGCTCACGGTCAAACTTGAGAACCTTAACGTCCAGTTCCTGACCGACTTCGACAATCTCGGACGGATGCTTGATGCGCTTCCAGGCCATGTCAGTAATGTGCAGCAGACCATCCACACCACCCAGGTCAACAAAGGCGCCGTAGTCGGTGAGGTTTTTGACCACACCTTTAATGGACTGGCCTTCCTGGAGACCGGCCAGCAGAGCATCACGCTCAACGCTGTTAGCGGCTTCCATAACTGCGCGGCGAGAAACGACAACGTTGTTGCGCTTCTGATCGAGCTTGATGACTTTGAAGTCGAGCTCTTTGCCTTCGAGATGTGCGGTGTCGCGCACGGGGCGAACATCCACAAGTGATCCGGGCAAGAACGCGCGGATAGTATTTACATCAACGGTAAAGCCACCTTTGACCTTGCCATTGATAACACCCTTAACCACTTCTTCAGCGGCAAAGGCTGCTTCGAGATCTTTCCAGGACTCAGCGCGCTTGGCTTTCTCACGGGACAGTTTGGTTTCACCAAATCCGTCTTCAACCGTTTCCAGCGCAACCTGGACTTCGTCACCAATGTTCAGACTGCACTCGCCTGCGGCATCAATGAACTGGGCCCGGGGAATAACACCCTCAGACTTGAGTCCCGCGTGAACGGTAACCCACTCATTGTCGATATCGATTACCACGCCGGTGACGATGGCGCCGGGCTGCATATCGACGGTTTTTAAACTTTCTTCAAATAGATCAGCGAAGGATTCGCTCATTACATAATTACCTGTTTTTTGGCTTGGCGATAAACGCCTGCCGTCCCTCCAGCAGGAACGACTCCAGTTCAAATAAAGCTTCGCTAAAACGGTGCTGGATCAAGTTTCAGCAAAAGCTAATAATTCACGAGACAAAAAATTCACTACAAGGTCGGCCCAGATT
This sequence comes from Congregibacter sp., assembly GCF_965662665.1. Classification (NCBI taxonomy): domain Bacteria; kingdom Pseudomonadati; phylum Pseudomonadota; class Gammaproteobacteria; order Cellvibrionales; family Halieaceae; genus Congregibacter; species Congregibacter sp. The sequence continues at coordinate 87,208 of NZ_CBFIIF010000003.1, forward strand.
CGAAAATCTGTCCGGAAATCGCGTCTTAAAACGTCAGCTTAAAAGCCGTCTCAGACGTGCTTCCCGGAGGACGGTGTCAAGCACCGAACTTGCCGAAATACCTGTACTATCAATGACTAAGGCATCAGTAGCGGGTACCAGCGGGGACTCCGCTCTATTACTATCGCGTGCGTCCCGCTCCTCGATGGTCTCGAGAAGGCGCGCGAGGGTAACACTTTCGCCTTTTGCCAGCAACTGACGATAACGCCGTTCCGCTCGGGCTTCGGCGCTCGCTGTGAGGAAGATTTTTAGGGGTGCTTCGGGGAATACCACCGTGCCCATATCTCTGCCATCGGCAACCAAGCCCGGCGCGATCGCCATCTGTCGTTGCCGATCAAGGAGAGCTGCGCGAACTGCGCCCATCGCGGCAACCTTTGAGGCTGCCGCACTGCAGGATTCACTCCGAATCGCCAGACTGATGTCCTCTCCACTCAGCATCACCTGAGTCAGCCCCTCAGCAGCGGCTACGAACTCCAACGCAAGGTGGCGCGCAAGGTCAGCTAATGCCTGCTCGTCCGTCAAAGGCACATCCTTCGCGAGTGCGGCGAAGGCAGTCACGCGGTAAAGCGCGCCGCTATCGAGCATATGCCAACCGAGCTCACTGGCCAGGCTGTAGGACAAGGTGCCCTTCCCCGCTCCGCCGGGGCCATCAACCGTAATAACCGGCACACTCACTCGCCAGTGTCTCTCGAAGCTATTTGCAGTCCCAGCCCTCGGGTTAGAGCATCAAAGTCGGGAAAGGATGTTGCCACATGATCACAATCAAGGATCCGGATCTCACTCTCGGCACGAAGCGCCGCCACGGCAAAAGACATGGCTATGCGGTGATCATGGAAAGTTCTTATGGTGCCGCCGGTCATGGCGCCGCCATCGATGATAATTCCATCATCAAGCACTTCGTTGCGCACCCCGAGCGTCGACAAGCCTTCGGCCATACTGGAGATCCTGTCGCTCTCTTTTACACGAAGCTCTTCTGCTCCGCGTAACACCGTCCGGCCCTCGGCACAGGCAGCCGCGACAAACAACACAGGAAACTCATCAATAGCCAGGGGCACAAGATCTCGGGGAATATCGATACCCTTAAGCGGTGCCGAACGCACGAGAATATCCGCCACTGGCTCCCCACCAATTTCACGCTCATTGCTCAATGTGATATCTGCCCCCATAAGCCTGAGGATACTAATCACGCCCGTGCGCGTAGGGTTTACGCCAACGTGGGTCAATAACAACTCTGAACCGGGCGCGATACTCGCCGCAACAAGCAGAAACGCCGCAGACGAGATATCCGAAGGCACGTCGATCTCACAGCCGTGCAACTCGCCCCCGCCACGGAGACTCGTCACCCCCTCTCGCGACTCCAGCTCGTAGCCAAAACCACGCAGCATGCGTTCCGTATGATCTCTGGTCGGGGCAGGCTCGGTTACCGAGGTCTCTCCCTCGGCAAACAAACCCGCCAAGAGGACACAGGACTTCACCTGAGCACTGGCCATGGGTAAATCATAGTGGATTCCCTGTAATCTCGCGCCGCCAGCCAGCTGCAGTGGCGGTCTGCCGCCATCGCCGGATGCGATGGTCGCACCCATGCGGGTCAGCGGTGTGATAACCCGCTGCATGGGTCGCCCCATCAAAGACTCGTCGCCCACCAGTTCGCTGTTAAAAGCTTGCCCTGCGAGAATCCCGCAGAGTAAACGCATACTCGTCCCTGAGTTCCCCATATCCAGTTGTGACGCTGCCTGTTGAAGCCCTGTCAAACCCACGCCTTGAATGCGCAAAGCGCCTTTATGGGGACCTTCTATATGCACACCCAAAGCCCTGAACGCAGCCACAGTTGCCAGAGCATCCTCCCCTTGAAGAAAACCGCTTACGCTTGTCTCTCCTGTCGCCAAAGCCCCCAGCATGACGGAACGATGAGAAATCGACTTATCTCCGGGAACACGAGCCTCGCCATGAATACTGCCACCGGGGGCTACTAAAAATTCCACTTTGTGCTTACTCCTTTATACCGAGGCGCTCTGCCATCGCTCGGCACTTTGCATGTGGGTTCAGGGGTGATCGCGCATCGCCAGGTCTTTGGCGAACTCGTCCCGGGCCGTCTTAGCCGTGCGAAAGGTGCGCTCCAACGATGCTCCATCACGCTCTGCAATAGATGTACGCAAGGCGCCCAAGTGCTCACAGAAGTCGTCAAGGGCCGCAAGCAAGGCATCCTTATTAGCCAGGGAAATATCTCGCCACATCACGGGATCGCTGGAGGCAATGCGTGTGAAGTCACGAAATCCCCCCGCTGCAAAACGAAAAATATCATCCCGTATAGGTGATTGATCCAGGGCATCTACCAAAGCATAGGCCAGCACATGGGGCAGATGGCTGGTAGCCGCCAACACACTGTCATGCTCGTTGACGTCCATACACTGCACGGTGGCTCCCGCCGCAGTCCACAGCTTTTGCACGAGACCCAGAGCCAGAGGATCTGTATCAACACCCGGGGTCAAAATAACCCGATGCTGCGCAAACAATGCGGCATCTGCGGCACGAACACCCGATCGCTCAGATCCTGCAATGGGATGTCCAGGCACATACAGAGCCGCTCCCGCAGGTGCCGCGTCGAGCACGCCGCGATACAAATCACCCTTCACGCTGGCAACATCCGTCACACACAGCGTAGCTCCGGGATTATTCAACATCTCAAGTATCAGGCTTTCGCAGGCCAGAGTCGGGGTAGCAAGAACCGCAATATCCACCGCCTCCATGAGCGATGTAATGTCCTTCGCGGCGGTATCAATAACGCCCAGCTCAAGGGCTGCCTCAAGCGCATGCGGATCGTGATCCCAGGCGGTGATCGATGAAGCAAAACCCGCATTTTTCAGGGCCAGAGCGAGAGAACCGCCAATAAGCCCTATCCCGACAAAGCCCAGGCGATAGTGCTGCGGTTCATTCACAAGACATACCCACGCAGGGAATCAAAGCACGCCCCGGGGATATGATCCCAGGGGTTTGAGCAAAATTGACTGCTCTTCGAGTTCGCGCATGATTTCGACGACCGCGGGATCCTGAACATGGCCCTCAAACTCTATAAAAAACACGTAGGCCCACTTTTCGGTGCGCGACGGCCGCGTATCAATGCGCGTGAGACTTACGCCGTTACGACGAAAGGGATCAAGAAGCGTAAACAAAGCTCCGGGTTTGTTACGACTGGAGACAACGATGGAGGTCTTGTCCGCGCCACTTGGCGGTACTTCGCTGCGCCCAATCACCAGGAAACGCGTCGTATTGTCCGCCGAGTCTTCAATATGCTGTGCCAGGGGCTCCAGGTGATAGACCTCTGCAGCCATATCACCCGCAATTGCGGCCGTAGCGCTATTCTCTGCCGCTATGCGGGCAGCCTCGCCGTTACTGCTCACCGCCTGTCGCTCGACTTTCGGCCAGTGCGCATCCAGCCAATTACGACACTGCGCCAGAGCCTGCTGATGCGCGCAGATGCGCGTAACGTCCTCCATCTTCGTGCCCGCTGAGGCTAAAAGATGATGGCTAATGCGCAATTCAACCTCGCCGGCGATCTTCAGCGGCGAATCAATAAAGCTGTCCAGCGTATGGCTCACCATGCCCTCCGTGGAATTTTCCACAGGGACGATGCCGTAGTTACAGTGTCCGGATTCAACCTCCGAAAACACCGTGTCGATGGTGACCTGGGGAACACACACCGCCGCATGGCCAAAGTGCTTTAGCGCTGCCGCCTGAGTAAAGGTGCCTTCGGGCCCGAGGTAGGCGACCTGCAGAGGCTTCTCAAGGGCAAGACAAGCGGACATGATTTCACGAAAAACATGAGCGACGGTCGGACCTTCGAGAGGCCCACTGTCGCGTTCCATAATCCGACGCAAGACCTGCGCTTCTCGCTCGGGGCGGTAATAGACAACTTCCTGATCGGGCTCGCCGCGGGCGCGTGCCGCCTGCACCTCGTCGAGCTTGATTGCGGCAACACGCTGCGCGCAGCGGGCGCGTTCGGCAATCAAGGCTTGAATTTTCGCATCTACGGCATCGATGTCCGCTCGAACCTGATCGAGATTTCGAGCGTCGGCTGAATCATCCGCTGAGGTAGTTTTGGGCGCGTCGTTGGTCATATCTCCCGAACTCCGGGGCATCGTTGGCTAAATCTGGACTGCATAACGATTCTCGACAAAACACCAACTGGAAATGGACAGGGCATGAAGCGCATGAATAGTGCAGTGGCCTAGCCGTGCTGGCGCTCGAAATCCTGCATGAACTCGATAAGCGTATCGACTGCAGCCTGAGGAATCGCGTTGTAAATGCTCGCGCGCATACCGCCCACGGATCGGTGTCCTTTAAGATTCAACAATCCGGCTGCGTCGGCGTTTTCAAGAAACAGTTTATCCAGCTCTGCGTCCGCCAGGGTAAATGGAACATTCATCCAGGACCGATCAGCCAGCGCCACGGGATTGCCGTAAAACTCACTCCCGTCAATAGCACTGTATAAACTTGTCGCTTTCTTTCGATTGCGTTCTGCCATGGCTGCCAGTCCGCCCTGGGACTCAATCCAATCAAACACCAGGCCTGCAAGATAGATAGAGTAGGTCGGCGGGGTATTGAGCATAGAGCCCGCTTTGTCGGTCACCTCCCAGTTCATCATAGAGGGACAACTACTCATTGCACGGCCATAGAGCTCGCGCCGTACGATGAGAATCACCAAACCCGCTGGACCAATGTTCTTTTGTGCGCCCGCGTAGATCACATCAAAGTCATCAACAGCGAGAGGTCTTGAGAGCAGTGTCGAGGACATGTCAGCCACGATCGGCGAGTCACTTTCGGGCATCCAGTGAAACTCAATGCCATCGATGGTTTCGTTGGGCGTGAAGTGTAAGTAGGCTGAATCACTGGCATCCAGCCACGCTTCCTGCAACGGGATAGCTCGGGGCAGCTCCTTTGATGCTGCGGCAACTTCAACAACATCGCCGTAGCGACCAGCCTCGGCCATGGCCTTCTTGGACCATTGTCCCGTGTTGGCGTAGGAAAAGGCCTTAGCAACCCCACCCAAATTCAGCGGCACCGCAGCGAACTGTGACGACGCGCCGCCTTGAGCGAACAAAACCGCAAACTCGTCACTGATACCCAGCAGGCGACGCAAAGAAGCCTCCGCAGCCTCGACTGTGGACACCACCTCTTTTGAGCGATGACTCATCTCCATGAAGGACATGCCCGTACCGTGCCAGTCGAGCATTTCCGCGGACGCACGCTCGAGAACCTCGTCGGGAAGTACCGCCGGGCCAGCGCAAAAATTGTAGGGACGAGCCATCAGTCTTCGCCGCCTTGCGTACTCGCGGCGCTATCAGCATCGGCGTTTTCTACTGCATCTTCTTCACCGCTGTCGACGATTCGCTCGACCTGAACCAGAGTTTCGCCTTCCTTGGTGCGAATAATGCGCACGCCTTGGGTGTTTCGACCCAGTTGCGATACCTGATCACACTGGGTGCGTACCAAAGTGCCCTGATTGGAGATCAGCATCAGTTCGTCGCCGCTAAATACTTGTAACGCACCTACCCGGCGGCCGATGCGTTCGGAGCTCGCCATAGCAATCACGCCTTTTCCGCCGCGACCCTTGGTGGGGAAATCATCAACCCTGGTGCGCTTGCCATAACCATTCTCGCTCACGGTGAGCACCGTGCCGCTGGCATCCGGTACCAGCAGAGAAATCATATGGTGACCATCGGCCAGATTAATTCCGCGAACACCGCGACTCGCACGTCCCATGGGCCGCACAGCGCTCTCGGAGAAACGAGTAGCCTTACCCTCACTGGAGAACAGCATCACGTCCTGACCACCATCGGTGATGGCGGTTCCCACGAGGACATCATCGTCGCCCAGCACAATGGCACGCAAACCTGCGGAACGGGGGGCAAAGCTCGTCAGATCAGTCTTCTTCACATAGCCATTCGCTGTCGCCATAAAGATAAAGCGATCATCGTTGTGCTCTTCCAGAGGCAGGATAGAGGTCACACGCTCCCCTTCATCCAACTGCAAAAGATTAACCATGGGGCGCCCGCGAGAGCTGCGCCCGGCCACAGGAATCTGATACACCTTGATCCAGTACACCTTGCCAAAGTTACTGAAACACAGCAGCGTATCGTGGGTATTGGCAATGAGCAGATGCTCGACAAAGTCTTCGTCCTTAACCGATAGCGCGGCCTTGCCCATCCCACCCCGGCGTTGCACCTGATACTCCGCCAAAGGCTGCGTCTTGGCATATCCACCGTGTGACAGGGTCACAACGCGATCTTCCGGTGTGATCAGGTCTTCTGCGGTGAGATCTTCCTGAGAATCGCGGATCTCGGTGCGACGTTCGTCACCAAACTCCGTAGCGATCTCTTCCAGCTCTTCACGAATAACCGCGAGCAAACGCTCGGAATCCTGCAAAATGTCGAGCAGATCCGCGATCTCAACCAGTTTGTCCTGATACTCTTTGAGCAGCTTTTCGTGCTCCAGGCCCGTAAGACGGTGGAGCCGCAGATCAAGAATTGCCTGTGCTTGCGTGGGCGACAGTCGATACTGGCCATCATGCAAGCCATAAAACGGCTCGAGCTCATCGGGGCGACAGGCCTCAGCACCAGCACGCTCAAGCATGCTGGTCACTTCACCGGGCATCCAACGCTCCGCCAGCAGGCTTTCCCGTGCCTCAGCAGGGCTTGGCGACGCCTTTACGAGCTCAATGACTTTGTCGATATTTGCCAGGGCGATGGCAAGACCTTCCAGTACGTGACCCCGCTCGCGCGCTTTGCGCAGAAGGTACAACGTTCGTCGCGTGACAACTTCGCGTCGGTGACGCAAAAAGGCTTCAAGAATCTCTTTGAGATTAAGGACTCTTGGCTGCCCGTCCACCAGGGCGACCATATTGATGCCGAATACGTTCTGCAAAGACGTCTGGGCGTAGAGGTTGTTGAGCACCACATCGCCAATCTCACCCTTACGAAGCTCGATAACAACGCGTAGCCCGTCTTTATCGGATTCGTCGCGAAGCTCGCTGATCCCCTCGAGCTTCTTCTCTTTCACCAGCTCGGCGATACGCTCAATAAGACGCGCCTTGTTCAGCTGATAGGGAATTTCGTGAACAATAATGGTATCGCGGCCGGTCTTTTCGTCGGTGATGACCTCGGCTTTTGCGCGAACGTAGATGCGTCCACGCCCTGTTCGGTAAGCCTGCACAATCCCCGCTCGGCCATTGATAATTGCGCCCGTAGGAAAATCCGGCCCCGGCAAATAGCGCATGAGATCATCAATAGTGATCTGAGAGTCGTTGATTAGCGCCAGACAGGCGTTGACCACTTCTCGCAGATTATGCGGCGGGATGTTGGTCGCCATGCCCACGGCAATACCCGCAGAGCCGTTCACCAGAAGGTTCGGTACTCGCGTTGGCAATACCGCCGGTATCTGCTCTGTACCGTCGTAATTGTCGACGTAATCTACGGTGTCTTTGTCGAGATCCGACAGCAGCATGTGAGCAATCTTGGACATGCGGATCTCGGTGTAGCGCATCGCTGCCGCAGAATCACCATCCACCGATCCAAAGTTACCCTGACCATCAACCAGGGTGTAGCGCATAGAAAAAGGCTGCGCCATACGTACTATCGTGTCGTAAACCGCCGAGTCACCGTGCGGGTGATACTTACCAATAACATCACCTACAACTCGCGCGGACTTTTTGTAGGGTTTGTTCCAGTCGTTATTCAACTCGTTCATCGCAAACAAGACGCGCCGGTGCACAGGCTTTAGCCCGTCCCGGACATCCGGAAGCGCACGCCCGACGATGACACTCATTGCATAATCGAGGTAGGACTGCTTGAGCTCGTCTTCGATCGTGACTGGAGAGATTTCTCTCGCTAATTCACCCATAAATTGCCTTGAAGTGGTATTCGGTCGATGGTGTTTTGTGAGGTTTCCGACGCCGTTTGGCCGCGCCCAAAAACAGCCCGAAAGTATACCTTTTTGAAGGCCTTAAAGGCTATGCCCGGAGTGTCGAATATAACGCGCTTACGACAGGCAAAAGCCATGCTCATCCAGGCGGCTTTGGCACGCTATAATCTCAGCCGTGATCCCTTCCCAATGCCCAACACCCTTGTGAGAAAAACCCCATGAACCCGCCCAATTTTACGGCCGACTTCATCATCCAGCCCGGATGGATTATTCCCATGGAGCCGGCTGAAACGGTACTTACTGAGCACGCTATCGCGGTAGAGAATGGTCAAATCAAGAGTGTCCTCGCGAACTCCGAACTTCCTGGAGATCTGAACATACAGCGCGTAGAGCTTCCCGGACACGCAGTGCTACCCGGACTCGTCAATGCCCACGGTCATGCGGCCATGAGCCTGCTGAGAGGTTTCGCGGACGATCTGCCGCTGATGCCTTGGCTTGAGGACCACATCTGGCCCGCAGAGGCCGCGCATGTGAGCGAGGAATTCGTGCGCGATGGGACATCCCTTGCAATGGCTGAAATGCTGCTTTCGGGCACTACCACCTTTAGCGATATGTATTTCTTCCCGGAGACAGTGGCATCACTCTGCGTGAAAACGGGTATGCGGGCGCAGCTTGCAACACCCGTTCTTGAATTCCCCACCGCCTGGGGAGATGGTTCTGATGACTACATCAGCAAATCTCTGGCACTGCGGGACGACTGCAAAAACCTGAGCCGTTTAAACATTGCCTTTGGCCCCCACGCCCCCTACACCGTATCGGAGTCGACACTGGAAAAGCTGGCTTTGTACGCGGCTGAACTGGACATGGGGGTACACATGCATCTGCATGAAACGGCGGGCGAGGTACTGAGCGCCGTGGAGGCGACGGGAGAACGCCCCCTGGATACACTGCGACGCATTGGACTTCTCGGATCGCGCACGCAGTGCGTGCACATGACCTCCATCGGTAAACAGGACATCGCCAACCTGGCCGAGACGGGCGCACAGGTCATCCACTGCCCTCAGTCAAACATGAAGCTGGCCTCGGGCACATGCCCTCTAGGAGAACTTGAGTCCGCTGGTGTTAATGTCGGACTCGGAAGCGATGGCGCCGCCAGCAACAATGACCTCAATATGTTTAACGAGATGCATAGCGCGGCGCTACTCGCCAAACTCAGTAGCGGTGACCCCACCGTAATGCCGGCGCACCGCGCATTGCACATGGCCACCTTGGGCGGCGCCAGGGCCCTCGGGTTGGAGCAAGACATCGGCAGTATCACGCCCGGCAAGCAAGCCGACCTCATTGCCGTAGATCTGTCTGCACCGGCCACCCAGCCGCTTTATAATCCGCTTTCACAAATCGTGTACGCCTGCACCGGCGGCGAAGTCACGCATAGCTGGGTTGCGGGAGAAGCACTGTTACAGGATCGCAAGCTTCTTACCATTGATCTTGATGAAACGCTGTCTCGAGCGAAACACTGGGGCCAGAAGATCAGCTCACACTGAACCGAACATTGGATACGCAGAAAACATGACAATGAAACAAAGCCTGAACGTCGATGACGCAGAGATCGCCAAGTTTGAGGCCCTTGCGGCTCGCTGGTGGGACATGGATGGAGAGTTTCGCCCCCTTCACGAAATCAATCCCCTGCGGGCCAACTGGATTGACAGTCATTCTCCCGTTGCAGACACCCGCCTCCTCGACGTTGGCTGCGGAGGCGGAATTCTCGCGGAGTCCATGGCCTGCCGAGGCGCCAAGGTTACGGGCATTGATATGGGAGAAGGTCCTCTGTCCGTGGCCCGCCTGCATCAACTGGAGTCCGGCGTGGACGTAAACTACCAGCGCAGCACCGCCGAAGAATTTGCCGAGGAAAATCCCGAGCATTTCGACATCGTCTGTTGTCTGGAAATGCTTGAGCACGTGCCCGACCCGGGGGCCGTCATTCAGGCCTGCGCAGATATGACCCGACCTGGCGGTAATCTCTACTTTTCGACCATCAATCGCAATCCCAAAGCGTTTCTGTTTGCTATCGTGGGCGCGGAGCATATTTTGCGCTTGCTGCCCGCGGGCACCCATGAATACGAAAAATTCATTCGCCCCTCGGAGCTCGCGCAGTGGCTTCGTGATGCGGATCTCACGCTAGAGAGAATGACCGGGCTGGTTTACAACCCCTTAAGCAAGCGTTATCGCCTGAACTCCAATGACGTATCGGTGAACTTCATGGTTCATGCCAGTAAAGCCGCATGATGCATCCAGGCGCCCGTTTGCGGGCGGTTATCTTTGATCTCGATGGCACGCTGGTAGAAACCGCTGACGACTTTATTCCCGTAGTTCAGCAGTTACGTCAGGAACACGAGCTTCCTCCGATGGAAGCACAGCGCATACGATCCAGCGTCTCTAACGGCTCCCGGGCACTGGTAAAACTCGCTCTGAACATCGACGAAGGGGACCCTCGCTTTGAGTTGCAGCGACAGCGCCTGCTGGCCTTGTACGCCGATATTTTGGGGCATCATGCGACGCTGTACCCGGGGGTCGAAAAGCTCCTCGAGCTGCTCGTGAGCAAAGGAATAGTCTGGGGTATCGCGACAAACAAACCGCGGCAGTACACAGTGCCACTGTTAAAAAAACTGTCCCTCAGTCCGGGAAGCATTGTCTGTCCTGACGACGTTACGCACCCCAAGCCTCACCCAGAGAGTCTGGAGAAGGGCTGCAGGGAGCTTGATTGCGCGATTCACGAAGCTGTCTATCTCGGGGACCATCTGAGAGATATCGAGGCGGGGCGACGTGCGGGTATGTATACCATCGCCGCCGCCTACGGCTATATCGAGCCTGGCGACAGGGCAGATGATTGGAACGCCGATGCCATAGCGCTGCGCAGCCAGGATCTTCAATCACTGCTCTTCCCCGAACAGGAGAGGGTGTATGCCTGAGCAAACACGCACGGGAATTTTGATTCCTCAGAACTACCAGCCAAGCGCTAAGGCACTTGCCGGCAAGACCATTCTTGTGACCGGAGCAAGCGATGGTATCGGTCGCAGCGCCGCACTGAGCTATGCAGCTCACGGCGCGACCGTCGTCATGCTGGCAAGGAACGTCGAGAAACTCGAAGCGGTGTACGATCAGATAGAAGCGCTCGGCGGCCCCCAACCCGCGGCGGTTCCTTTTGACCTGTCCCAGGACAATGAGGAAGCGTTTATCTCACTGGCCGGGGTCATTGAGGAGCAACTGGGTAATCTCGACGGCTTACTCTTGAATGCCAGCATTCTGGGGCAGCGCCGGGCAATCGAGCAATCAGCGTGGAACGATTGGCGGGACGTGATGCAGCTTAACGTGCACAGCCAGTTCCTCACGGCAAAGAGTCTCATGCCTCTCCTGCGCGAGGCGCCACGGGCGTCCATCGTGTTTACTTCTTCCGGTGTCGGTCGCGCCGGTAAAGCTTACTGGGGAGCTTACGCAGTATCCAAGTTTGCTACCGAGGGCATGATGCAGGTCCTCGCCGACGAAACCGAAAATACCAGTAATATCCGCGTGAACTGCATTAACCCTGGCGCAACCAATACGGCAATGCGCCGTGCGGCATACCCCGCAGAGGAGCCCAGCAGTAATCTTTCACCGGATGCCATCATGCGAAGCTATCTGTATCTCATGGATGATGCCAGCACGGGGCGCACAGGCTGCAGCTTCAACGCACAGTAGTTCTCTGGATGGACGCTACGGATTCAGTACCGAGAGATCAAGCAAAGAGCCGGTGCTTTAAATTGCCCTGACTACGCGCGACTGCGGCGCGATTTTTTTGCGGACGCCGCATTCTTTGGGGCTCCAGTGCTTTGATTTGAGCGTGGATTGCGGCCCTTAGCCGGTTTATCCTTGCGCGCGTCACGACTGCCAAAGTCGTCTTTTGCGTGCTTGTTACCCCGCACGCGACCGCGCTTGCCTTCCATACGCTTATGCTTGCTTCGGTCTTCGCGGGAGGGGGGCGCAACATCCTTGGCCTGCATACCCGCCATACGGTACAAGCCATTGATCTCATTTGTTGCAAGCTCTTGCCATTGGCCTTTCTTGACCTTGGATGGAACAAACAGATCCCCATAGCGCACGCGCTTGAGACGTGAAACCGTTAAACCCTGAGACTCCCAGAGGCGACGGACTTCGCGATTACGACCCTCCATGAGCACCACGTAGTACCAGCTGTTTATGCCGTCACCACCGCCGGATTGAATATCGGTAAACCTGGCGACGCCATCTTCAAGCATCACACCCTCAAGCATGGCCGTAATGCTTTCCTCGGTCACATCTCCCATAACCCGGACCATATACTCACGCTCGATATTCGCACTGGGGTGCATAAGCGCATTGGCGAGTTCGCCATCGGTCGTGAAAAGGAGTAAACCCGAGGTGTTGTAATCCAAGCGTCCGATGGATATCCATCGGCCCGACTTCACCTTGGGGAGTCGCTCAAAGACTGTTCGCCGACCCTCGGGGTCCTTGCGGGAACAAACCTCGCCCGTGGGCTTGTGGTAGAGCAAGCAACGGGTCTTTTCGCCATCGCTCGCTGCCAGAGGCCGACCATCAACCTCGATGCGCTGCGCGGCTGTCACCCTATCCCCAAGACTCGCTGGTTTGCCGTCAACAGTGACGCGGTCCTGCTCTATCCAGCGCTCCATCTCCCTGCGAGAACCCAGACCGCTGCGAGCGAGTACCTTCTGCAGTTTTTCGCCTTCTTTGGGCGCACTGTCTGCTCCATCGGCTTTCTTTTGATCAGCCTTGGCCATGTACCGCCTTCTCTTGACGCTCGGATTCGAGCTGCTCTGTTTCCAGCTCTTCGGACAGCTCTGCGTTATCTGTCTCGTCTAGGAGCGTCTCTGGTTCGTCAGCAGTCTCGGCATCTTCCATATCACTGCTCGCATCATCCGAGACAGTATCCATGTCCTCGCTCCGCTCTTGTTCCAATTCGGCATCCGTCTCTGTCGCGGTATCGGCATCATCCGCACCGTCATCTTCAGAGGCCGCAGTCAGGCCATCTATCGATGCATCGTCCTCTCCCTGCTCATCCGAAGACTCGGTATTGGCGGCATCGGGTAGGGGCTCACTAAATCCCAACTCCGCATTCAGAGTATCGAGGTCGCGAATATCCGCCAGAGCAGGAAGCTGATCGAGGCTTTTGAGATTAAAGTAGTCCAGGAAATCCCTCGTGGTTGCATACATTGCGGGCCGTCCTGGTACATCGCGATGACCCACTACCCTGATCCAGTCCCGTTCATGCAGCGTCCGAATAATGTTCGTGCTCACGGCGACTCCGCGTATCTCTTCGATCTCTCCCCGGGTAATAGGCTGCCGGTAAGCCACCAGAGCCAGCGTCTCCATAAGCGCACGCGAGTATTTTTGAGGACGCTCCTGCCAGAGCCGGCCGATCCAGGGACTCAATTGCTCGCGCACCTGGAACCTGAAACCACTGGCGACATTCACCAGTTCAAAGCCGCGGCCCTCACAGCGCTCCCGCACACTTTCCAGGGCAGTGCGAATATCATCATTCGCAGGACGCTCATGCTCTTCAAAAAGCGCCGCCAGCTGAGCAACCGTCAGGGGCTTTCCCGCGGCAAGCAATGCCGCCTCTATAATCTGCACAAGTCCAGTGCTCTCAGTCATTCGGCACGCCCCTTGACATGAATTGGGCCAAAACTCTCGGTCTGAACAATCTCAACCAATGACTCCTTGATGAGTTCCATGATCGCTAAAAAAGTGACTACCACGCCCAGCTTGCCCTCCTCCGCGGAGAACAAGGAGACAAAGGGCACGAACTGTTTTCCCTGAAGCTTGTCGAGCACCTGGGACATACGTTCCCGGGTCGACAGAGCCTCTCGCTGTACCTGATGGCTCTCGTACATCTGCGCCCTTTTAAGCACGTCAGAAAGCACGAGTAGAAGTTCGCGCATATCAACATCCGGAGCAGGTCGCTCCTTCTCCACCTCAGGAGGGGCCGCCGATGCAACCCAGGTATCACGCTCCATCCGCGGCAGATCTTCGATATCCTCCGCTGCCTTCTTGAAGCGTTCGTACTCCTGCAAGCGGCGGATAAGCTGCGCCCGGGGATCTTCTTCGTCTTCTTCTTCGGTGGTTGCCCGCGGCAGCAACATGCGCGATTTGATCTCAGCCAGCATTGCCGCCATGAGCAAATACTCTGCCGCAAGCTCAAACTGCATGGCATCCATAAGATCAACGTAATGCATGTATTGCTCGGTGATGCGAGATACATCGATTTCAAGGATATCGAGGTTCTGTCGGCGGATCAGATACAGCAGCAAGTCCAGAGGCCCCTCAAAAGCCTCCAGAAACACTTCCAAAGCCTGTGGCGGGATATACAGATCCTTCGGCAACTCCGTCACCGCTTTGCCCATCACTACGGCAAAAGGCATCTCCGCCTGCGTGGGCAACTCGGGGCCTGCCGGGGGCATGCTTGAGTCTTCCGGGGGCACGCCGGGAACAGTCAACTCTTGATTTTCGTTAGTCACAGAAGCACCGATAATTATTGAGGCAAGTATACCTCAGACGGCCTCAAAGGGCGCTGGATCGCCCTTGCCAGCCCTGAGCAGCATGGGCTTGTCATCCGCCATATCCACCACCGTGGTGGCTTCCATGCCGCAGTAGCCTCCATCCAGCACCAAATCCACCTCGTGCTCAAGCAACTCGCGGATTTCATAGGGGTCGATAAGCGGTAGTTCGTCCCCCGGCATGATGAGTGAAACGCTCATCAGGGGCTCGCCAAGATCGCCCAACAAGGCCTGGGTGATGGCGTTGTCGGGCACGCGCAGACCAATGGTCTTACGCTTGGCCTGCATCAACCGTCTGGGCACCTCTGAGGTTCCGCGCAAGATAAAGGTGTAGGGGCCCGGAGTGTGCTGCTTCAATAAACGGTATACCGCGTTGTCGACTCGCGCGTAGGTGGCAATTTCGGAGAGGTCTCGACAGACCAGGGTGAAGTTATGACGATCATCAAGCTGACGAATACGCCGGATGCGATCCAGAGCGGCCTTGTCGCCAATATGGCAACCCAGGGCATAGGCCGAGTCTGTGGGATATACGATCACCCCACCGCCACGCACGATATCGGCCGCCTGGCGAACCAAACGTGCCTGAGGATTATCCGGATGTATCTGGAAGAACTGACTCATTGAAGTCCGCTCCGCGCTGCCCTGTGAATTGTTTTACAATGCCGCCCCTTAGAGACCGCGCGGCATTCTAGCACTGCGGAACGTTCTGGCGATTGGCATGAAACAACTCCTCGAATTTATACCCATAGCTCTGTTCTTTGTCGTCTATCAACTCGACGGCGAAATTCTGCGCGTGGGCGACTGGCAACACGAGTTTGATGGGATCTTCAGCGCCACAGCTGTGCTTATCGGCGCCACAGCTCTGCAGGTCCTCATATCCCGCATAGCCGCGGGGTACTGGGACAAGCGGAGTCTCTGGACCTTTCTCGCCGTGAGTGTTTTTGGTGGCGCCACTCTGATACTTCGAGACCAGACTTTTATTCAGTGGAAGCCCACTATTTTTAACTGGGCTTTGGCCATCGCCTTTGTACTTTTTCACTTTGTTGGAGAGCGCAATCTTCTTGAACGCACGCTGGGCGCCCAGCTGGAGCTTCCAAAATTTGTCTGGACACGACTCAACCTCCTCTGGGTCAGCAATTTTCTGATTGTCGGTGCGCTAAACCTCTACGTCGCCTACGGCTATAGCGAGGCTACCTGGGTGAGCTACAAACTGTATTCGGCCATTGGCTTTACCCTATTGCTGACCGTACTCACCGCACTCATGGTCAGCCCTCATCTTCAGCATGCCGAAGCCGCTGCGGAAAGTGACAACGACTAATACAGGATTAAGGAGACCGATATGTACTACGCCATACTTGGAACCGATGTCCCGAACAGCCTGCCGCTGCGCATGCAAGTTCGCCAGGAACACCTTGCGCGGATTCAGAAGCTTGCCGACGCAGGCAAAGTTCTTGTAGGTGGCCCCCACCCCGCCATCGATAATGAAGACCCCGGCGAAGCGGGCTTTACCGGCAGCCTGATCATTGCTGAGTTTGAGTCACTGCAGGACGCAGAGGCCTGGGCCAGCGAAGACCCCTATACGACTTCTGGCGTGTTTGCTCATGTCGAAGTAAAGCCCTTCAAAATAGTTATCCCCTAGGCTACGCGATGCCTGTCTATAGCGTTAAACAAGGAGTATCCGTGATCCGATTTCTGTTCATTCTGTTGCTGGCTGCAGGCTCCGCTGCGCAAGCCCAGGAATCCCGCTACATCAGTGACGAGGTTTTTATCGTCCTCCACGCGGGGCCTGGTTCTAATTACCGCTGGCTTGGCAAGCTCATACCGGGAACGCAACTCGTTGAAAAGCGTCGCTCTACCGATGGTAACTGGGCTGAGGTTGCGACGTCCCGGGGCACCGAGGGCTGGGTCCAGGCAGAGTATCTCTCCACAGAGCCACCGGCGCAGGTACGCTTGCCGGCGGTCGTAAGACAGCTAGAAGAAGCTCAGCAGGAGTCCGCAGCCCTACGCAGCAATCTTGCGGAGTTGCGAGCAAATCAAAGCGACGTGAGCGCTCAGCTCGCTGAAAGCAATGCGAAACTCCAGCAGGTGAGTGAGGAACTCGCGCAGCTGCGTCAAATTTCCGGAAGTGCCGTGGAGACCGCCGAGAACAATCGGCGACTGGTCGAAGACTCCGCGACCTTGCGAACAACACTGGACACGCTCCAGGCCGATAACCAGCGTCTACAGGATCGCGTAAGCAGCAGCGCCTTTATGGACGGCGCTCTGGCTGTGCTTCTGGGCGTCATCATTACTTTGGTTGTGCCCCGCCTATGGCCCAAACGAAAGAGCAGTTCTAGCTGGGCCTAAAACTGCCTTTTTCGCGCAACCCTGTCAGGAGAAAGACATGATCGCAGTTACCCGTTTTTTCCGTGTCGCTATCAGCAGCGTCCTCCTCGGTGCTATGGCGTCCGCCGCACTGGGGCAGTCTGACTCATCCTCGACCACGCCCTTACCCAACCCGCAGGTGCTTATTACTACGAACGTCGGTGCTATCAGCGTGCGCTTGTTTCGGGACAAGGCGCCGTTGACCGTAGAGAACTTTCTGGCCTATGTGGATGATGGCTTTTATGACGGCACGATTTTTCACCGTGTTATCCCCAACTTTATGATTCAGGGCGGCGGACTCACAGCAGACATGGTAGAAAAACCCGTCGGTGATCCCATCGTCAACGAATCAAAGAATCGTCTCCACAATGTCCGCGGTACTCTGGCGATGGCGCGGACCTCTGACCCCGACTCGGCCACCGCACAGTTCTTTATCAATCAGCGTACCAATCTGCGGCTGGACTGGGCACCGGGCGCCGAGGGCTACACGGTGTTTGGTGAAGTTATTGATGGCATGAGCGTTGTCGACTACATCAGCACATCTCCCGTGCAAGCAATCGGTCCCCACGGCAATGTGCCCATTGATGCGATCATCATCACGAAGATCGAGCGCAAGAGCCTGCTGTGATCGCCCTTTCGGTCAATCTCAACAAAATCGCGCTGATCCGTAACTCGCGAGACACGGTAATCCCAGACATTCCCGAGCATGCGAGGCTATGTATCGACGCGGGCGCAGACGGCATCACGGTGCATCCCCGCCCGGATCAACGTCATATTCGCGCCGATGACTGTCGGGATCTGGCGGCCATGCTTGACGTTGAATTTAATATTGAAGGCAACCCCTTTGCCGGTCCGCGAGCGAGTGATCGAGCCGGAGTAAGCGATTATCCCGGTTTTATGGAGTTGGTTCGTGAGCTACGGCCCACGCAGTGCACCCTGGTTCCCGATGGCGACGCACAGCTCACGTCCGATCACGGCTTTGATCTCCATCGTCAGGGAGAAGATCTGGAGCCCTTGTTGGCAGAGCTTCGATCTCTCGGGATTCGCAGCAGCCTTTTTATGGACCCCGAGCCCGAACAGATGGCCATCGCCGCGCAAATCGGTGCTGACAGAATCGAGCTGTACACCGAAACCTTTGCGGTCGCTGCAGATAGCGGCGTCGAGCTTGGCCAGTGCTACGGGCGCTTCAGGGATACCGCTGAGGCGGCCCTGGAGGTGCGTCTGGGCGTGAACGCGGGCCATGATCTCAATTTGCACAACCTGACGGTTTTTCGAGAGTTACCGGGGCTTATGGAGGTATCTATCGGCCACGCACTGACGGTAGATGCCCTTCGTATAGGTATGCCTGCTGCCGTACAGGCCTATCGGTCGGTTCTGGCGGGCCGGTGAGCGCGACGCCCACCGTGGCTGAGAAGCAAGACAGCCCGGAACTACCCCCCTACCTCGTTCCTCACAGCGCCGAGCCGGTCAAAGTCATCTACGCCGACGACGCTGTTTTGCTAATACGCAAACCGGATCTCCTCCTCTCGGTACCCGGGCGTCATCCTCTGAATCATGACTGCATGATCACGCGCGTGCAGGAGCGCTATGCCGACGCGCTAATAGTGCATCGACTGGATCTGGATACCTCCGGGATCATGATAGTAGCGCGGGGAAAAGAGTCCCAAAGCGCCATATCAAAACTCTTTCAGGAGCGTGCCGTGGACAAAAGGTACCGAGCCTGGGTGGCGGGGAATGTCGCCGATGACGAAGGTAAAATAGAGCTGCCTATCGCCAGGGATTGGGTAAACAGGCCCCTGCAAAAAATCTGCTTTGAGACGGGCAAAAAATCTCTAACCTACTTTAAAGTGCTGGAACGAAAAAACGGGAACAGTTATCTGGAACTACAGCCGGCGACAGGGCGCACGCATCAACTGCGCATTCACTGCAGGGAGATGGGCCATCCCATCATGGGCTGTGACATGTATGCCCCAGCTGCGATTTTGGGCACCGCGCCGCGACTCATGCTCCACGCCACACGCATTGCTTTTCCACACCCCTTCAGCGGACGCAGGATCGTCGGGCATTGCCCCGCGCCTTTTTGAACTAAAAAGGGCGGTGGCAAGCACGTCGGGCCCTCAGAGATAGCTGCACCAGTCGCTCCAGCTGCCGCCGTAAAGCCACACATCCTCACGCCCCAGTTCCGCCAGAGACAAGATGTTGACGCAGGCGGACACACCCGAACCGCAGTACACCACCATAGGCGACGCATCCAGCTTATCCCCCCAGCATGCGCGTAAGGCTTCATGATCGAGAAACTCTCCTACCTCATTGCTAAAGCTTTGCCAGGGCAGGTTGATGGCTCCGGGAATATGGCCGGCGACAGGATCTATAGGTTCGTGCTCTCCGCGGTAGCGCTGTGCTTCCCGGGCATCCACGAGCACCGCCGACTGCCCCTGCAGTGCTGCCAACTGCTCCTTGTCGCAAGCGCCGGGCCACTCCTCGGGGACACAGGGAGCCTCGATCGCTGGCACGGAGGAAACAGTGGTTTCGGGTGCATCGCCTAAAGCCCGCCATGCAGCATAACCACCGCTCAGTATCCGAGGCTCCGGGTAACCCAAAGCTCGCATCATCCACCAGCAGCGCGCGGCAAAGGCAAAACGCGAATCATCGTAAAGTAGCACCTCAGTACTGTGGTCAATGCCCAAGCCCGCAAGGGTCTGCGCAAAGACATGGGTAGCCGGCAAGGGATGTCGGCCGCCGTGAACCCCCACCGCGGCAGACATGTCCGTAGCAAGATCGAGATAGCGCGCACCGGGAATATGCCCCCGGCCATGATCCTCGCGACCCGCATTGGCATCAGCCAGGGAAAACCTGCAATCGATAACCACGCCAGCAAAGCTTTTGACCTCGGCGGCATCCAGAAACTGCGGCATGTATCTGATCTCCTTAAACAACGCAGACGTAACACTAAGGACTCATTTCAGTCCTGTGTGGACGCCGTTGAAGGTGCACTATACTCGGGGCAGTTTATAAGGATTCAAACTAGTGGTCAGCAGCAGCCGCAGCGATGCTTCTCTGGTAATCATCGCAAAACCCAATCATTCATCGACCTGGCGCAACAACAAGTTGGCGCTAATGGCGGTGTCTGTGCCGTCGTTAAGTGCTGCCATAGGATTTACTGCACTCGGTGCGTGGCCGATTTTACCCTTCGCTGGTGCAGAATTATTTGCCTTGGCCGCGGCGCTTTACTACGTCAACTGGAAACTCGAGTACCGCCACGTCATCACCCTTGATGAGCGCATGGTGTGCATAGACAAAGGGCACTACGCGCCGAAACGACGGTGGCGCTTCAATCGAGATCAGGTTGCCTTGGCTATCACCCCGGAGAAGCACCCCTGGGAGGGACCCAGACTCAGCGTTCATGGCGACGAGGAAACCGTCATGGTGGGAGAGTTTCTAAACCGTGACGACTGCCTGTCCCTTATGGCGCTGCTTCGTAAAGAGCTATTGGTGAGAACCCACAGCCCCCAGCGTCGCATCAAAGTTTAACAGCGTAGTGTGAGACAGACGACGTCAACAGCAGCTGACGAAAGAAACCGCGACTCTAAATCGCATCGAAGTCTCCGTGGCGCCCGAGGCCTCCACTAAAACGCTCCGCACCGCGGCGGGTTTCTCCACTAAGCACCACCTGTTCTCCTCCCGCATACTCATTGGCCAATGCCGACTGCTCGCTCAAAGACCACTGCGCAAGAGCACTGGCGCGATCCGCGCGCATACAGGCCTGGGGAAAGGCCGATATCTCCTGAGCGAGGGCAAGGGCTTCGGCTGCCGCTGCGCCCGGGGCAGACACTCGATTAGCAAGACCCATTTCCAGCGCCTCTGTGGCGCCTACCGGTCGACCCGTCAGTATCATATCCATCGCCCGGGACTGACCGATAAGCCGAGGAAGGCGAACGGTTCCGCCATCAACCAGGGGCACGCCCCAACGTCGGCAAAACACGCCAAAAATCGCCTCAGGGTCTGCGACCCGCAAGTCACACCACAGAGCAAGCTCAAGTCCTCCCGCAACGGCATGACCCTCTACAGCGGCAATTACAGGCTTACTCAGTTGCATGCGAGACGGCCCCATCGGGCCATCTCCAAAGGCCTGCATACGATTCATGTTCTCGCCACTAGCCATGGCCTTTAAATCGGCCCCAGCGCAAAAAGTACCGCCCCTACCCTGAAGGATCGCCACGTCAAGGGAGTCATCTCCATCAAACTCCTGAAAAGCCATGGCAAGCCGACTGGCTGTCGGTCCATCTATGGCATTGCGACTCTCCAGGCGATCGATAAACACCTTAAGAACACGCCCCTCACTCTCCACCGTCACGGTCATTAGTTTTCTCCCAGCAGTTCTTAAGCTTATTATTAAACGTCAATCATCCTGGCATTGAGACGAAAGGACATCTCGCTACAAAGGTCATCCAACGAGCATCAGGGGAGACCCCTGATTACTTCGCGCCGTATCGAGCATGCTACCCTTCGCGCTTTTGCGTATCGACCAAAACTATGTCTACTGAATCCGGCAGTTTTCCTGACGCTAATACTGGCACTGATCGCAGTGACACCGCCGCAGGCAATAGTACCGTCGGCTTTGTAAGCCTTGGCTGCCCCAAAGCCCTGGTGGACTCCGAGCGTATTCTGTCTCAGCTAAAGCTTGATGGTTACGACATTGTTGGGAACTATGATGACGCTGAGCTCGTAGTCGTTAACACCTGTGGCTTTATCGACAGCGCCAAGGAAGAGTCCCTGCAGGCTATTGGCGAGGCAATCTCTGAAAACGGCCGAGTCATTGTGACGGGCTGCATGGGCAAGGGGGCCGATGCCGAGCGTATCCGCGCCGAACATCCCAAGGTGCTTTCTGTCACCGGGCCTGCAGCTTACGAAGAAGTAGTGGCGGCGGTGCACGAATATGTGCCCGCGCCACCGCCGCGCGATGCCTTCACCGACCTCATTCCCGCATCTACGGTGCGTCTGACGCCCCGCCACTATGCCTATCTGAAAATCTCTGAGGGCTGCAATCATCGCTGCAGTTTTTGCATTATCCCGTCCATGCGCGGCGATCTTGTGAGCCGACCCATCGGCGATGTTATGGACGAAGCTGAGGCACTGGTTCGCTCTGGTGTGCGGGAACTGCTGGTCATTTCCCAGGACACCAGTGCCTACGGTGTGGACCTCAAGTACCGCACAGGCTTTTGGCAGGGCCGGCCTCTTTCCACGCGCATGGAGAGTCTCTGTGCAGCGTTGGGCGAGCTGGGTGTCTGGGTACGCCTGCATTACGTGTATCCCTACCCTCACGTCGACAAAGTGATTCCTCTGATGGCAGAGGGCAAAATCCTTCCCTATCTGGATATCCCCTTTCAGCATGCCAGTCATGCAGTGCTCAAACGTATGCGCCGCCCCGCTGCCACAGAAAAGGTGCTAACTCGCATCGATAACTGGCGCACGCAGTGCCCCGATATCACCCTTCGCAGTACCTTTATTGTGGGCTTTCCCGGAGAGACCGATGCGGAGTTCGAAGAGCTGCTGAGTTTTCTGGACGAAGCGCAGCTGGACCGCGTGGGCTGCTTTCAGTATTCCCCCGTCACCGGTGCCACGGCAAATGAGCTTGCCGACCATGTCCCCGAGGAACTCAAGCAGGAACGCTACGAACGCTTCATGCTTCGCCAGCAGGCCATCAGCGCCCAACGACTCCAGGCTAAAGTTGGTCGTGAGATAGAAGTGCTTATCGACAACGTAGACTCCCATGGCGCCACCGGGCGCTCCAGTGCGGATGCCCCGGAGATCGATGGACGGGTGCATATTCCTGGTGCCTCCGATTTAACGCCGGGAGATTGGGTGCGGGGAACCGTTTCTCGCGCCGATGAATATGACCTCTGGATAGACTAGGCACTGTGAATCTGCTGATTTTTGAGGCTGATGAACTAGACGCCCACAAGCAGCTGCACCTTAGGGGCCGTCGACTCCGGCATCTCAACGACGTATTGAAACTTCAGAGCGGTGACAGCCTGCGCCTGGGGCAGCTCAACGGCGATATTGGCCAGGGTGTTATCCGCGCCATCGACAATGACCTCGCAGTCATTGCTGTGACCCTTGACCGGGCATCACCCGGTCCTTTGCCTCTTAGCGTTGTCCTGGCGCTCCCCCGCCCCAAAATGCTCCGCCGAATTCTCCGCGGCCTTGCTGAGACCGGTGTAAAAGATATCCATCTGATCAATAGTTTTCGTGTGGAAAAAAGTTATTGGCAAAGCCCCCTCATGCAAGCGCATGCTCTGAACGAAGCACTCCTTGCGGGTTTGGAGCAGGCCATGGACACGACCATGCCCAAAGTCTCTCTACACACGCGCTTTCGCCCTTTCGCTGAAGATACCCTTCCCGGGCTCTGCGCAGACCGGGATGCTTTGCTCGCAGATCTCGGCGCGCAGGACAGCTATCCCAACACACCTGCAGCGCCCAGCCTGCTACTTATTGGACCTGAGGGCGGCTTTATTCCCTTTGAACGACAGCTAATCCAGCAGGCTGGGGCTCGTTGTGTTGGACTGGGGGCCCGAATGCTTCGTGTAGAAACTGCTTTGCACTGCGCCATTGGCCGTCATCTGACCCTCCTGGACGTTTAGCCTTCGAAACACGCCCGGTCGCTAACTCGCCGACCCTTGACGCGGATCAATGATGAACCGCCTTTAGTCCTCTACTTTGACCACTCCTTCGTCGTAACAGGTAGCTAGCCGGCGAAGAAGGCTCACTGCCTCCGGAATGACCAAGGGTGAGCACCAAATAATGAAACTCACAGTGAACGGTAGAGGAGTAGCTATGCTAAGTGTCGCAGAAATAATGACCGCTCAGCCCTACACCCTGGGACCAGACGACAGTCTTTTGGATGCGGCATCTCTCATGCGGGAACATCACGTCCGACATGTGCCTATCCTGTCGAATGATGGCAACGTCGTTGGCGTGGTATCACATAGGGATGTGCTCGCAGCAAGCGACTCGCGACTGGTGCACGAAGACCTGCAGGCCAGTGGCAAAGAGAATTACGTAGCACTGTCCTCGGTCATGACCTCGCCGGTACAGGCTGTAAGCGAAGACGCTGAACTCAAAGCGGTAGCTGGCTTCCTGAGAAAACAACGTCTTGGGTGCCTACCGGTCACCCGCGACGGACAACTCGTAGGCATAGTCACTGACTCAGACTTTCTCGAAGTTGCCATTGTTCTCATGGAGCAACTGGAGATGAGCGAGCCTGAAGAGGATTTTTAGGTTCTCACTCCGGGTTCGCTCCTGATTCAGTCCTTTGGGAATCCTTGTCCGGCCCTCACTCGGTCGCTGCCAGATCCAGTCCGACGGAGCAAGTCACCCCGGTGCCGCCCAAACCACAATAGCCGCCCGGATTTTTGCTGAGGTACTGCTGATGATAGTCCTCGGCATAATAAAAGGTACCCGCCATGGCGACGTCGGTGGTGATGCTGCCGTAACCTGCTTTGTCCAGCTGCGCCTGAAACGCCACCTGGCTCTTCTGCGCGGCGGCTAGCTGCTCCGCATCACTTGCGTAGATAGCTGACCGATACTGCGTTCCCAGATCGTTACCCTGGCGCATACCCTGGGTTGGATCGTGACCTTCCCAGAAGGTACGCAGCAAGTCGTCAATGCTCAGCTGCGCGGGGTCAAACACCACCAGAACCGCCTCGGTGTGTCCTGTGCGTCCAGAACAGACCTCGTCATAGCTTGGGTTAGGCGTATGCCCTCCGGCGTAGCCTGCGGCCGTGGAAAAAACGCCCTTCTGCTGCCAAAAAAGGCGCTCTACACCCCAAAAACATCCCATACCAAACACCACCTGCTGCATGTGCGCCGGAAAGGGTCCCTGCAATGGAGTGCCCAGAACATGATGACGATCTGCCACGGCAAGGGGTTCCTCGCGCCCTGGCAAGGCGGTTTTGGCATCAGGCAAAGCGTGCTTCTTACGCAATTCAAACAACTTCACGTGTAATCTCCATGGACAATGATACTGGCTCTATGTGGGCGATTTCGAACGCGCTTGGAGCCGCGTAGTGAAGGGTATACCATTCTCGCATCATGTCGGTTCACTTTAACGATGCCTCGCCCTCCCACTAAGCAAGCCAGCTCCGGCGATGTGCGTGCCTTTTTACAGCGCGCGCGCTCTGTACAGCGTTTTAGTGCCACACGATCCAGACTCTTGTTCGCTATTGACGCTACTGCCAGCAGGCAGCCGACCTGGGATCTCGCCTGCGAGCTTCAGGCCGATATGTTTAGGGCAACGGATGACCTCGCGTCACTCTCCATTCAACTCGCTTATTATCGCGGGATCGGTGAGCTGCATCTGGATGCATGGCAAAGCGATGCCTCCGCGCTCGCCACGCGAATGAGCCTGGTGCAGTGCGCCGCGGGGCGTACACAGATCGCACGACTTCTCCGTGCTGCTTTGACGCAACAAGCCGCTGTGAGTGCCCGGGGATTGGTGTTTATAGGCGATGCCGTAGAAGAAAACGCCGCTGCATTGCAGGATCTGGCAGGGAAATGCCGCTTACAGTCTCTGCCCCTGTTTATCTTTCAGGAGGGTCATGAACCCGCAGCACAGCGGTGCTTTGAAACCATGGCCAGACTGAGCGGCGGCGCTTATGAGCGCTTCGATCAAAGCAGCGCGCAAAGACTTCGCGAGCTGCTAGGCGCAGTAGCGCGCTATGCCGCGGGCGGACGAAAAGCCTTGGAGAGCAGCCCTACGCCAGGTGCGCAACTATTGCTTGAACAACTCAACCGTTAACAGACTAACGAGAACTTAATGCCAAGACTGATTTTATTGCTGGCCATCGGCGCGGTCGTATACATACTGCTTCGGCGCGTTGCTGCTATGCCGCCCCACAAACGACGCGGCGAATACTTCAAGCTCGGTGTTGGCGTGGCCGTTGTAGCGGTGGTCCTCCTGACCCTCGCGGGCAAGATGCACTGGGTGGGCGCCGCGATCACCGGTTTACTGGTAGCCGCTCGGCAATCACTACCGATTCTCTTACGTCTGTTCCCTATGCTCTCGTCATTGAAGTCTCAGGCCGCGACGGGCAGCAAGCAGTCGACGGTCACAACAAGCATTCTGCGCATGCATCTCGATCACGAAACGGGCGCACTCTCGGGAGAAGTCGTTGAGGGACCGTTCAAAGACTGGCTCCTTGACGAAATGGACCGGGAACAGCTCGATTCTCTGCGACAATATTGCGAAGATAACGACTCGGAATCCCTGCAGCTACTGGACGGCTATCTGGAACAGCGATTTCAGGACGCAGCGCGGGAAAACAGCGAAAAGGAGGCGCCCGCAGTGGGCGGTATGTCTCAAAAAGAAGCGCTGGAGATCCTGGGACTCAACGAAGACGCCGATCGAGAAGCCATTATCGATGCCCATCGCAAACTGAT
The DNA here is from genome assembly GCF_965662665.1 of Congregibacter sp. NCBI lineage: Bacteria > Pseudomonadati > Pseudomonadota > Gammaproteobacteria > Cellvibrionales > Halieaceae > Congregibacter > Congregibacter sp. The sequence continues at coordinate 113,553 of NZ_CBFIIF010000003.1, forward strand.
GCAAAAACTGCACCCCGATCGAGGTGGGTCCGACTATCTTGCCGCGAAAATCAATCAAGCCAAAGATTTTCTTACCCGGGACTGAAACAGTGACCGGACGCAGATTCACGACAAACGTATTCAACAAATTCTCACCACACTAAAAGGAAAGCCAGCAACATGAGTGATGAAGTATTCGTCATCCGAAATCAGTTAGGTCAGTTTTGGACCCGTGCCGGAGAGTGGGTCGATGGTCGGGAGCCGCAACGACTACTGAAAATCAAACATCGCGACGAAGCTGTGAATCAGCTGGTAGAGCTCAGTGCCAAGGACATCGATTTGCGCGGCGAAGTACTCGCCTGCGATGTCGATGACCGAAAAGACCCCATGGTCGACGCCAGCAGTCATTTAACACCAACGCTTGCCGACTTAGCTGCAGAGAAAGCTGCCGAGAAAGCGGCGCAAAAGGCCGCTGAAAAAATCGCTCAAGAAGCACTCGCAAGCGACGGAGACGAGAGCGAAGCCAGTCAGCAAGAAGCCGACGCCACAGACTCTGAGCTGGAGGAACCTCCACTAAGCGCTGCGGTCGGATAAGACACACCTAGCTTTTGAGCGTAAAGCCCTGCAGCGGGCTACGCCGTAGGAATAGCAAGACTGCATGACTTGAAAAGATCGGGCGCACCCCCACTATGAATGAGTGCGGGATTTATCCCCGGAACCTTTTACACGTACCGAGGCAATCTACGGATTGCGGCCGGGTTCGACACAGGTATTTACTATGCGCATTTTGCTGTTCCTCGCCACCAATTTTGCCGTGCTGATTCTCGTAGGCAGCGTGTTTACGCTGCTGGGCTTCGAAGGCATTCTCGCCGCCAACGGTGTAGACCTCAATCTGCAGGCTCTGTTGGTCTTCTGTGGCCTGTTTGGGATGGGTGGATCCCTGATCTCACTGTTTTTATCCAAGTGGATGGCCAAGCGCGGCACCGGCACCTACATCATCGAGCAGCCACGCAATCGCGACGAACAGTGGCTCGTGGATACCGTTGCGGAACTTGCGCAGGAAGCGGGTATTGGCATGCCCGAAGTGGGAATCTTCCCAAGTGAAGCTCCCAATGCCTTCGCCACCGGCTGGAATAAAAATGCAGCCCTCGTTGCCATCAGTGCGGGGATGCTAAAACGCTTCCCGGCGAACGAAATACGTGCGGTTGTCGGTCACGAAATTGGTCACGTCGCAAACGGCGATATGGTCACACTGACGTTGATACAGGGCGTGGTGAATACCTTTGTGATGTTCCTTGCACGTATCATCGGCCACACGGTGGATCGCGTGGTCTTTAAAACGGAACGCGGTTACGGCATTGGATACTTCGTGGTCTCTATCGTTGCAGAAATTGTCTTGGGTATATTGGCCAGTATCATCGTATTCAAGTTCTCACGATGGCGCGAGTTTAGGGCCGATGCTGCGGGAGCCAGCCTTGCGGGCCGCGGAGATATGATTGCAGCGCTGGAGAGACTTCGGGGGAATCAGGACTCCCCTCAGGACCTACCGGGAGAACTCACCGCCTTTGGTATCAGTGAGACCGCCAAGCAGGGTATGAAAGCTTTATTCAGCTCACACCCTCCTTTGGATCAACGCATAGCAGCGCTTCAAAGCGGCGCCTAAACAACAATCTACATCACACCAAATGAATGAGAGGCAAGAACCATGAGTGAGAATACCAGCGCGTGGATACGTTGGCCCAGCTACATTGCCTGGTTTTTCCTGGCGGTATTGGCCATTTCTGTGCTGGTCGTACGCACTGGCAACTGGCAGCAGGGGCTTTTACTGTACGCAATCTCCGCACTGCTAAGCGCCGTCGTATTGGCCTTCATGGCGGTGCAAAGTCTTTTGCCGCGTTGGCGAGGCGAACGGATGGTTATCCTAAAGCGGGCCCTGCCTGCGCTGCCCGGGGCAGCGTTATTGCTCATGGCTATGCAGGCCGGGGACGTGCCACCTATTCACGATATCGGCACAGACTTGGAAGATCCGCCGGTCTTTGAAGAAGTACTTAATCTTAGGGGCGACAACAGTAATCCTATCGATCTCACGGAAGAGGTGGTAGAGCAACAACGCGCGGCCTATCCAGATCTACAAACCCTCGAGAGTCCTCGCTCTTACACGAACAGCTACAATCGCGCATTAACGACCGCCCGCGCGATGGGGTGGGAAATTGTCCGTGAAGACTCCAATGCCGGCTTTATCGAAGCAGTGGATACCACAGCAATCATGCAGTTTAAGGATGACATCGTCATCCGCGTACAAACCAACGCCGAAGGCAGTCTCATTGATATGCGCTCGGTCTCACGGGTGGGCGTGAGCGATCTTGGTGCAAACGCCAAGCGCATTCGTAGCTTCATGGCCGCATTTCAGGCCGCCGAGGGCTGAGCAATATGCTGCGCCGGCTTCGAGCTTACAGCCTGCTTCTGCGGCGGGCGTTATTAAGGCTGCTACTGCCCGTCCTGCTGCTGACCTCCGGGGTAGTTTCTGCTGCTGATACCAAGGACTACCTAAGCTTTGCCACGGAAGACGAGGCGAACAGTACCGAAATCTTTAGTAAGGCAAGTCCTGCCGTCGTCTATGTGACTACTACAACACTCCGTCGTCGCAGCCGCTTCTCTTTGGACGTCATGGAGATACCCAAGGGCTCGGGGTCCGGCTTTGTCTGGCACGCCAGCGGACTCATCGTCACTAATTATCATGTGGTGGCGGAGGCGAACCGCATGCAGGTGACCCTGCAAGATGGCAACAGCTATGCCGCAGAACTCATTGGCAGCGCACCAGAGAAAGATCTTGCGGTACTTCGCTTGCTGGAGCCCCCAGAGGATCTCACCACTCTACCCCTGGGTGATTCCACCGAGCTTTCCGTAGGTCGCAAGGTGCTAGCTATTGGCAATCCCTTTGGCCTGGACACGACGCTCACTACCGGCGTAGTAAGCGCCCTGGGGCGAGAGATTCGCGCGCCCAGCGGGCGACAGATACGCGGTGTAGTACAGACGGATGCCGCGATTAACCCGGGCAACTCCGGTGGCCCTCTACTGAATTCCCTGGGGCAACTTATCGGTGTCAACACCGCAATTTACAGCCCCAGCGGTGCGAGCGCAGGCATCGGATTTGCTATTCCGGTCAATACCGTTCGCGAAGTGGTACCCCAGCTCATCAGTTACGGCAGAATACTTCGCCCCATTATGGGAATCGAGCTGGCGAGCGATCGCTGGCGGCGACGTTACGGCATTGAGGGCATGCCTGTCGTTCGCGTGTTTCCCGGGCTTCCTGCAGCGGAAGCGGGTTTGCAGGGGGTCTCTCGAACCTCTCGAGGTGACTTAAAGCTTGGAGACACGATCATTGCCATCGATGGACAAACCATTGACAGCCATGACGACTACCTGACGCTCATGGAAAGCCGCAAAGCCGGGGACACAATTTCGGTGCGGGTCCGTCGCGGCGACCGAGAGGAAGACTTCGACGTTATGCTCACGGAGTCACAGTGATTGAGATGTCGAAGCTAATCCGTCTAGCTAGAGAGCTGCGCAGAACTCTCTAATACGATGGCAGGCACGATCAAGCACTGCTTGATTCTGCGCCAACCCCATGCGTACAAAGTTTGTCGCCGACGGCCCAAATGCGTTGCCGGGGATAACCGATACCGCTTGATCTGAGAGCAAGCGTTCCGCGAACTGCTGACCGTCCATGCCCGTACCCGCAACGTCACACATGATAAACATGCCAGCGTGAGGCCTGCTGCACTTAATAGTCTCGACGCTCGACAACTTACCCAACACAAAGTCGCGCCTCTGAAGGTACTCGTCCCGCATCTCCTGCACGTATTGCTGATCATTCTCAAGGGCGAAGGCGCTAGCGTCCTGAATGAACTGGGGGCTGCCAAACAATGATGCACCCGCAAATTCACCGAGCCGTTCAATAAGCGTCGGGGGCGCCACAACCCAACCAATACGCCAGCCACTCATCGCATGAGACTTTGACAGTCCATCAACCATGACAATGTTATCGAGGCACTCCGCACTGGCCCGAGCGGACATGTGCTTCCCCTCATAACAGAACATGGAGTAGACCTCGTCACAGACGAACCAGACGTTTCTCTCCAGACAATAAGCGGCCAGCTCTCTGATATCCGCCGCGGGAATAATCGCTCCCGTCGGATTGCCGGGTGTGTTGAGGAACAACACTCGAGTGTCTGCAGTGATTCTTGCCTTGAGAGCCTCGACGTTCAGTGCAAAGTTCTGATCGACATCCAATGCCATCGTGCGCACTTTCAGGTCAAGAGCGGTAAAAATCGGGGTGTAGCCGACATACATGGGCTCGGGCACAACGATTTCATCGCCGGGATCCAACAGGCAGGACAAAACAGCGTAAATGGCCGACGTAGCACCGGGAAAAACTGCTACCTCCTCAGCGCTGCAAGGATGGGGTGAGGTCTGGGTTTCAAGATCTGCTACCGCACGCCGCAATTTGATTTCGCCCAGCGCCGGCGAGTAGTGTGTTCGTCCTACGCGCAGATGGCTGACCGCATTATCAATAATGGGCTCAGGAGTCCGAAAGTCAGGGTCACCTACAGACAACAGGATGACATCGTCGCCGTTACGCTGCATTTCCAGCGCCCGCTCGTGCACCGCCCACACATCACTGTCTTCGGCAGAAAGCCGCTCGGTGATACGGGCGTAAGTAGGTGAAAACATAGCGAGTAAACCAGCAAAAAATTTGCGCGATTATAGCGCAGGGGACGCGTCGAATCGTAATTAGGGCGTGCTACCCTACTTGCGTATGATGCAGAGAATCCGAGTCAAGAGAACAGCCGAACGTTGGGGAAGCTCGTAGGTCGTAGGTCGTAGGTCGTAGGTCGTAGGTCGTAGGTCGTAGGTCGTAGGTCAAAGCTTGAAGGTCGAAAATCGAAAATCGGATATGAGAGGTGACATGTGAAAGGCGGGATCAAGTGGTTACTTCTCAGCCTGTTTCTTTTAGTGCTGGGAATCATTCAGTTTATCCCTGGAGAATCACCTCAAACACCGGGACAAGACCTCTCGTCAGGTCTTGAAGAACCCTCTACTGAGCATTGAGCGCGGGAAGAGGGCTTAGAAAATCAACTGTTCGTTGATCCGGCTCGAGGCAAAGAGCCCCGAGCCGAATACTGTAATGCTTACTCCCTAAGTTCAGGTTTCAGCCGCGCAAACTCTACTTAAAAGTCAATTCTCGTAGCAGTATGTCGCTCATGAGTGTTCGCAGCTCACCCCGCTTCATACTCAGGTCACGACTCTTTTCCATAGAGCCCATCAACTCTTCGGTCATAGCCTCCCACTCTTCGTTCGTCGTATCCATCATTGCGCCTGCCGACGTCCACTCGACAAACAGCCACAGATCAGGCTCACCAACACGCGCATGAACGTTAGAGAAAATTTTGTAACTCTTTACCTTACCCGCTTTCTGCATCATCTCCATCTGCTTCTGCCAAAGGCTGCTCAGATTATCCATGTACGCATCAAACTGCCCATCTTTTGTATCTACACTGGCCACCCCCCAAAAGGATCCGGCATCGTAGCTGTCCTGCGCACTTGCGAGCATAGGCATACAGAACAATAGGGCAATTAGCATCTTCTTCATTGTTGTCATCCTTTCGGTAAAAGTTTAATCACGCGAATGCGTGATCTAAACAGCCTAGACCAGATACGAACTTCTGCAAGCTCTAAGCGACACGGAATCTCCAGGCACTGCTAGAATCAGAAGATGGAATTCAGCTACACACCCGAGATCATCGGCATTATCTTTGCGCTGATCTACATACTGGCCATTGGCAGCGCGATCGACGCCATCCTCCGAGCGCGAACGGCGCAGGGCTCTATTGCATGGGTAGTGTCTCTGCTAGCGTTACCCTACCTCAGCGTTCCCCTGTACCTCGTCTTTGGGCGCAACAAATTTGACGGTTACCTTAAAGAGCGCACCGAAGTCGAGGCCCAGGCCGAAGCACGATTGCAGATTCCGCGAAGCGAGCTCTTTGACTTTCAAGCGAGCGATGCATCTGCAGCGTTCTATCGCAGTCTCCAGCGCCTCGCCAGACTACCCACGGTACGGGGGAACACCGTAGAACTTCTCATCGATGGCTATTCAACTTTTGACAGCATAGAAGCCGGACTGCAAAGCGCACAGCAATACATAATGTTTCAGTTCTACATCCTCCGCGATGACGCTTTGGGCCAGCGTTTGGGTCGAGTCCTCACGGAAAAGGCGCGGGCAGGACTTCAGGTTTATCTGCTTTATGACGAGGTTGGTTCTCGAAGCTTCCGCAAAAGCGCCCTGCATCAGGAACTGACACAAGCCGGCGTGCACTTGGCCGAGTTTAATACTACCCAGGGCCGACGAAATCGTTTCCAACTCAATTTTCGCAATCACCGGAAAGTCGTTGTTGTGGATGGCGACAGTGCATGGATAGGTGGACACAATGTCGGGATCGAGTACTTGGGAGAAGACGAGGCGCGAGGGCCCTGGCGCGATACCCACGTAAAAATACAGGGACCCGCTGTCATCGGCGCGGAGCTTACCTTTGCGACCGATTGGTTGTGGGCGCGAAGAGAGACCTTAAACATTGACTGGCAAATAGAGCGAAGCTCGCCGGGCGACTGCTCGGTTCTAGTCTTCCCTTCCGACCCTTCCAGCGAGTTCGACGAGGCAGGCCTCATGTTCCATCAGGTCATTACGCAGGCCCGGGAACGCATATGGATAGCCAGCCCCTACTTTGTTCCCGACCGAGGCATTATCGCCGCACTGCAACTCGCGGCGCTCCGCGGTGTTGATGTTCGCGTGATGATTCCAGATAAAGCCGACGGCCCGGTGGTGGGTCTTGCCAATTGGTCCTTTACCCGAGAACTGCTTCCCGCCGGCGTTGCTGTGTACCGCTACGAGCCCGCTTTCATGCATCAAAAGGTACTGTTGCTGGACAGGGAGCTGGCTGGCGTAGGAACGGCAAACTTCGATAATCGCTCTTTTCGCTTAAACTTCGAGATTACCGCGCTGGTGCACGAAGAAGCTTTCTGTGATGAAGTGGAGAAGATGCTTCTGGAAGACTTCAGCCACTCGAGACTCGTCACGGTCGAAGAACTCGCAGCAAAACCCCCGTGGTTCCCGCTGGCTACCGCAGCAGCCCGACTGATGTCTCCCGTTCTTTAAGCTCAATCAATCGGGCCAGGCTCGACGATCAATATCAATATCCGCGAAGTCATCCGCATGGAGTCTGGGTTCTTTTCCTTCCGCGAGCTGCGTGTCGTAGTCCTTCAATAATCGCAGCGCCAGCTTGGACATCCACAGCAGACCGATGAGATTGACTACGCCCAGCAGCCCCATGGTCAGATCAGCAAAGCCGAAAACTGTACCCAGGTCTTGCGCAGCGCCCCAGAACACGAGACCCAACACCGTCACCCGAAAGACCGAAAACAGAGTCCGGTTTTCTTCGCTAAAGTAGTTGAGCGCGTTCTCGCCCAGATAGTAGTTGTACATGATGGAGCTGAAGGCAAACATCACCAGCGCAATGCTGACAAAGCTCCCGCCCCAGTCACCCAAATGCTCAGCCAGTGCGTTTTGCGTCAGGGCTACGCCTGAAATCCCTGTATCCCCGGGCTGATACACGTCTGACAAAAGAATGATCAGTGCCGTACAGCTGCACATAACGATGGTATCGATGAACACGCTAAACGCCTGAACGATTCCCTGGTTAGCCGGATGAGGCACAAAGGCAACGGCCGCTACGTTGGGCGCACTCCCCAAGCCCGCCTCGTTACTAAAGAGACCCCGCTTGACGCCCTGCATTATTGCGACGCCAATACCCCCACCCAGCGCCGAATCTAATCCAAAGGCACTGCGCACAATACTTGCGAACGCCCCCGGGACCTCCTGAATATTCAAGCCAATCACGAGGAGCGCACAGGCGAAGTAGCTGACCGCCATTAGCGGCACGACAATCTCAGATACCGCCGCTATACGCTGGATACCGCCAAAGATCACGAAGCCCAGAAACACCACCAATCCCAGGCCGCTCATCCAGGTCGGGACACCAAAAGAAACGTCGAGAGAGGTGGCAACCACATAGGACTGCACAGCGTTGAAACCAAAGCCAAACGTAATCAAAAGAAGTATTGAGTAGATGACCGCCAACCCGCGCTGATTAATACCTCTGGTAAGGTAGTAAGCAGGCCCCCCGCGAAAGCTGCCATCGGGTTCGTAGCGTTTGTAGAGCTGCGCCAGGGAACATTCAAAGAAGCTCGTGGCCATACCCATGAGCCCAATGACCCACATCCAGAAAACCGCACCCGGTCCGCCGAGGGTAATTGCGACCGCTACACCGGCGATGTTGCCACCCCCCACACGGCCGGCAACACTAACAACCAAGGCCTGAAAAGAACTTACGTGTCCTTTCTCGTGGTGCAGGGCTGATCCCAAAACGGCGAACATGCGTCCAAAGTATCGGAATTGTACAAAGCGCGAAGCCACGGTGAAGTACAAACCGATACCTACCAGCATCACAACCAGTACTTTGCTCCAGAGCAGATCACTCAGCATTGCTAACATCGTAGGTCCTTGTGTTTACTCAGAAACACCCAAAACGAAAATGACCAGCAATGCCGGTGGTACAACATAGCGAATCAGGAAGTACCAAATTGCGTAGCCTGCGGCGCTCAACGTTGTGAACTCTTCCTGGGAGTGTTCGCGCCGCATAAACCAGCCGGCAAAAATGGCAATGAACAAGCCTCCCAGGGGAAGCAGTATCTGGTTGGAGAAATAGTCCATAACATCATTGAAGTTTCGCTCCCCCAGACGCAACTCATCCAAAACGTTGTAGGACAGAATACTCAGTATGCTCAGAACTGCGACCGAGCCGACCACGATCATGGCACTCTTGTGTCGCGACACGCCGTAGTGTTCTTCTATCCAGGCATTCACGGACTCCACCAGACCCACCATAGAGGTAATGCCCGCGACCGAAAGCATGACAAAGAACAGCACCGCAAAGACATAACCCCCTGGCATCTGGGCAAAGGCAACGGGTAGGGTCTGGAATATCAATCCTGCGCCCGCGGCGGGGTCCAGGCCATAGTTGAATACGGCGGGGAAAATCACCAGACCGGCCAGCAACGCCACTGCGGTATCAGCAATGACAATGATGAATACAGACTGGCTGATAGAAATGCTGCGCGGCAGATAGGAACCATAGGTCATCATGCCTCCCATGGCCACACCGATAGAGAAAAACGCCTGCCCGATAGCAGCCAGCACAGTGGCAAAAGTGACTTTGCTAAAGTCTGGCGTGAAAAGCCAGGCCAGCGCCTCCCAGAAGCCTCCCGCAAAAAAGTTGAAACCTGCCAAAACAATCAGCAGACCAAACATCAGAGGCATCATGATGGTCACGGCACGCTCGATACCGTTTTTGACACCCGCAAAAATGATAAACCCGGTGATCGCCAATCCCGCAAGCGTCCAAAAGAGCATGCCCCAGTTGTCAGCGAGAACCGCCGTAAACTGAGCCTCTGCATTGACGGCATCAACACCGGCAAATCCGGTAGTAATGGCTTTGAAGAGATACCAGAGCACCCAACCCACAACCACTGAGTAGACAATCTCAATGGTAAAGGCGGCGAGGAGGCCCATACCACCAACCCAGCGCCATTGCGTACTGCGCTCACTCTCCTTGGCAACATTCTCCATCGCAATGGGCGGCGCGGCATCGCCACGCCGGCCGATCATCAGCTCTGCCATGAGAATAGGCACGCCGATGAGAAATGCACAGCCAAGATAGATCAGCACGAAGGCAGCGCCGCCATTCTCTCCGGTTACGTAAGGGAAGCGCCAGATATTGCCAAGGCCCACGGCGAAACCCACCGAGGCCATGAGAAACGCAAAGCGAGAGGTCCAGTGCGAGTGCGCACCGCCGGCTGTCGCCATAATCAAACTCCGAACTTGAATTAGCCTCGGAGTCTACACAAAAGCGTCCAGCGCTTCAGCCGACATGTTCTGCAAACATGCCAAGGGCGCTGATAAGGTCTCCGCTAGCTACTCGAGAGGGGCCGTTGCAGCGCCCAACCACTCGCGATCGCTCTGCTCGTCCAAACGATCCATAATTTCCAGGGCAACGCGCTCATGGTAAGCATCAATCCAGGCTCGCTCCTGTCCACTCAGAAGCGATGTATCGATAAGACGCCTGTCGAAGGGCACCAGCGTGAGTGCGTCAAACTCCAGCATGGGTACCTCACTGGACGTTGTATCTGCCTCGCGCACCACGCAGAGGTTCTCGCAGCGGATCCCAAAAGCACCATCCCGGTAGTACCCCGGCTCATTGCTGACAATCATACCGGGCGAAAGCGCCGTTGCATTCCAGGCCTTGGCAATGCGCTGAGGGCCCTCATGGACACTCAAAAAGGCCCCTACCCCGTGTCCCGTTCCATGGTCATAGTCACGGCCGGTTTGCCACAAAAACTGCCGCGCCAGAGAGTCCAGATGGGTGCCCGTGGTGCCCGCAGGAAATCGTGCACTGTCCAAAGCGATATGCCCCTTCAGCACGAGAGTAAACAACTCGCACATTTCCTCGCTGGGCTCTCCAATCGCGACGGTTCGAGTGATATCGGTCGTGCCGTCCGAGTACTGGCCGCCGCTGTCAACCAGATACAAGCTGTTTGGAATCAACTCAGCAGGGCTGTTATCCAAATGGTTGTAGTGACACATAGCAGCGTTAGAGGCTGAAGCGGAGATAGAGTCAAAAGATAGCTCGTGGAAATGCTCTCCCTGGGCCCGAAACTCGCCCAGACGGTCTGAGACCAGTGCCTCGTCGTGGTAACGCCCGTTAGACACCTCGGCATCCAACCACGCCAAGAACCGAATTTCTGCGACGGCATCCCGTCGATGTGCCTCCTGAGCGCCGGCGATTTCCACGGCATTTTTACAGGCCTTGGGTAGCAGCACTGGATCGTCTGAGGCCATCAGGGTCGCCCCGCATTCCTCGAGACTGAGTTGGGACCAGGCATTAGCTGTACCAGGATCCGCCAACACTGTGCGCCCGGCAAACTTCCTGAACAACGCAGCCGCCTGGTCCTCAGGCACAACGGAGACACCCGCTCCCGTGTGTTCATGAAACCCCTCGGGAATTCGCCGCTCATCGACTAACAAATGCAGATCGCCAGTCCTTTCAAGCAGGGCGCAGCTAAGGAGCACGGGCAAGCGAGGTACATCGCGACCCCGAACATTCAATAGCCAACTAACCGAGTCCGGCGCAAAAATCAGCGCCGCGTCTGCACCAAGATCGGCAATCACTCTACCTAGACGTTCGCGCTTGATGAGGCTGTGCTCACCGGTGAAGGTTTCACTCAGCAGTAAAGCCTTGGCGATAAATGCTTCAGGCCTGGCACTCCAACAATGGTCTATAGGGTTGTCGGTGCTCAGTACAAGCTCGATATGTGCATCAGCCAATATCTGACTAGCCCGCTGGTACCAGTCCAGAGTACACATCCGTGGATCGATGAGAACCTTGCTGCCAGCCCCTAACTGCTCGGTAATCCACTCCAGAGGTGGCTCTTCGATGAGGCGACGATACTGATAATGCTCAGCATCGACTTGCCGTCTGACCTGCACCGTGTAGCGCCCATCGGTAAAAATTGCCGCGTCTCTTGCCGTTACCACCGCCATGCCTGCAGAGCCGGTAAAACCTGTCAGCCAATGCAAACGCTCGTTGTGCGCAGGTATGTACTCGCCCAGATACTCATCGGCTCTCGGGACGCAAAAAGCATCAACACCGCGAGCCTTAAGTTCTTTGCGTAAAGAATCCAGGTTTGCTTTCTTCTCCGCCACCGCGAGGCTCATGGTTCAAATTTGCTCAAAGTCTTCTTTGCCCACACCACAGTCGGGGCACAACCAGTCTTCCGGAACATCTTCCCAAAGCGTTCCCGCAGGAATGCCATCGTCAGGCCATCCCTCGGCCTCGTCATAAATCAATCCACAGACAATACATTCAAACTTACGAAAGGACTGCTCACTCATAGTGCTATGTTCTCCGGGAACAACGATTGAAAATCAAACTCTGATAACTCTGTCTTAGCGGCCTTGTGCCACTTCACCATCAAGGCGAAGACGGTAGCCATTTTCTTCGGGGCTGGCAATGAGCGACAGCGCGCGTGCCAAGTCTGGATCCAGCGCCCGTCCCGAGCTTTCGATGAACAAATCCACCGTAAAATTCTGCTCATCGAGCTCTACACCGCCCGTTGCGACAACCGGACCGCTCAGGGTGACGATATCTGCGAAGACTCGCTCCTGAGAGGGGCTCGTGAGAGTCGCGGCATAACTACCCAGCGCGCGAGCACCCCCCGGAGACTGCCAAGCTGCGCCTTGCCATACCAGCCGTCCTTCGGCACGGCGCAAGCTGCTGCGGGTCACCAGCAATTCGTCAAAAAGCATCTCCAGACGCCCGCTCAACTCTACCGGCAGGGCCTGCTTTAAAAGTCCCGCGTCGAGGTTCATATCAAGATCGCGGATACCCAGCGCTTCGCCCACCAGTCTTAGCTCCAAGCTGCCTCGTTGACCGCCCCAGACGCTACTCAGCTGAGCTGTCGGTGTAAGGCTGAATAGACTGAGGGGCTCCAAAGTCCAGCTAAGCTTCCCCAGATGTAAGTAACCACCTGGAGTTTGGACTCGCGCTCGTGTTGCAGTCCCCTTGCGCAAGGTTCCGGACACGCCCGATAACTGTACTTGCTGGGAATCCAGAAAGTACGGAAGTAAGCGCGCGGGCGCCTGCAAGACCATAAAAAACACTAGTACCAGCACGCCGACTATCGCCGGCAACCAAAACCGACGCTTCATCGGACTGCTGCGACGCGAAGCGTTGCGCTGACCACTCCAGCGCTACTTGTCTGACTGAGCGAAAGATCATCAACCTGTAAACCCTGCACCGTTTCCAACTCATGAATCCAACGTAAGAGTGCATCCAAGGGTGCTGATTCAAACCGCAACTGCACTGATCCCTGGCTGTTGGGTTGAAGTCGACTCACACTTAAAGCGTAACGCAGCGCGCTCTGATTAAGGGACGCGCTGAGGTTTGCCGGCTGCGTCCCACGACCATTGCTCTGGGTACCTTCCAATGACTTTATTTCTGTCGCCATGATATCCACCCGCTGGAGTATCTCGGCGGTGGCAAGATTCCGGGCACTGAGTTCGTCGCGCGCTCGTCCGAGAGGAGCGATCACAAACATCGCCAAAATGTAAACCATTACGGCAAATGCCATCGCTAAGAGGGCTAGCTGTTCACGGAGGGTATAGCGCTCAAACCAGACTTTCATGGACGCTCTCCTATGCGTAATCTCGCACGCACTCGATCGCCACTGCGAGAAGAACTTTCCAGACTCGCGCTGTAACCTGCTTGCTCCAGTGATCCTCGCAAGGATTCCACGTCGGCAAAACTGGCCGCCATGAGGTTCACTCTCAGCTCAGCATTTCGCTGGCTGTAATTCAGGCTAGCGAGAACCATATCGCTCTCGGGTGAGAACACTGCGCCCAAAGGTGCTAGTAGTCCCGTGAAGGTGGCTCCACTCCCACCTCCGCGTAAACCGTCGAGTTGCCGCTGCAGCTGTTTCTCTGCATCAACGATGGCACCACGAGGATTGATCCCACGATACACAGACTCAATCTCGCTACGTAGCACAAGATTTTCCCGTTCCATGCGCTGTAAATCGAGCCAGCCAGAAAATAAATGAATACCCAGTGCTACGAGCAGTAGTGCGGCTACTTTGCGCCACTGACCCCACCACCGCGCGTAGGGTAACTGCGGAGCAAATTCGCCCTGGAGCAGATTGAGTACCGAGGCATCTGACTCACTGAGCATGAGAGCCTCCTGAAACCCGCCCTTTCGCCACTGAAGATCAGTGATCGCAAGAGGTGTAAGGAGGGCGAGATCCGTAGACTCATTCATACCATAAACGATGACTCTACTTGGCGGGGACTCCTCAAAAAGGGCGCTAAGAAGTATTGGCACTAGCTCATTCTCAACCCGCGTACCGGCATTGCGGCCATAGCGAACAAGCGTGCTGTCCTCCTCGACCACCAGCATCCATTCACCCGGGGACCAGGGCAGCAGCAGGGGCTCAGGAATCCAGGGTAACTGCGTGGCGAACTCCCCAAGACTCTCTTCCCAACGCCGCATCGTCTGATTGTCAACAATCCCCACGCCGTAGTGATTCTTATCAATCAAACGCCGGGCAAAATGCAGATCTTCGATGCTGTCGGTAAGTGACTCCTCAAGCATGAATGGCAGGGAGGCTGCCAGGTGTTTTCGCTCTTCGGGAGTCACGGTCAACTCCAGCAGTCTTACCTCACTCCCCGGGGCCGCAAACACGATCCCGTGATCTCGCTCACCAAGACTCAGGCGAAGCCGATCGATCACCGCAGGATCGTCTCCGTCCAAAAGATAAACGGATCCCCCGTCCAACCAACAGAGGTTGTCTTCGCGCAAACAGATAACGCTCAAGTTCTCGCTCACCGGGGACTCTCAACAGCAGGATTAGGCATGTCGTATAGACTGGCATTGATTCGTTGCAGCACGTCGACCTCTCTCGATTGACGGCGCAGCACACTGTACAGCCGCTGCTCGCGGTCGGCAATCTCCACACGGGACGCCAGCAAAAAGTATGAGGAAGATTCCGTCAGCAGAGCCGCGATCCCGGTCGTTTGCGCACCGGAAAAAACCCCTAACTGCAGAAAGGCATCGAGGCTCGCAAAACCTGTGTCCTCCCGAACCTGCAGAAGTGACTCACCGTCACTAAGAGACAAGGGTTGGAGCGCGCCATCGACATTGACCGCACGCAGCACAGGAAGCGGCGCCGTATGAATATTGATACCAGAGGGCACTTGTGGCCAAACGGTTACAAAAGGCCGCAGGGCCTGATAAATCTCCGAGGTCATCCCTGAAATAGCCAGCAACTCGCTGGCGCTGATCATGGGCCGGTTTCCCGGCCGATAAGAAGGCTGCAAGGACACGTAATAGGCGCTCTCAGCACCGTTCAGTCGCGGTTGATCATCCGCATCTATCCAGTCCGCCACGGCGTCAGAGATAGCGACCGCCGTAAACTCATCGAGCTCGGGTGTGCCGAGCGCCTGAAGTAAACGAATGAAGGTCTGCTGTGCCGGCGTGTAGGTCGCGGCATCTGACGACGGAGGCGCTCCCAAAGTATTGAGATTAAATCGACCCTGAAGATCCGCGAGACTCCCGAACATCCAGCCGCCCTCATCCAAAGCATAGGGGGTGGCTTGCTGAGCCCAAATCTCATTGAGGTCGTCTCTGGGTAGATCACTCGCCAGATCAGCATCGTAGTCAAGGGCCAGCGCAAGCGACGCCAGTTCCTCCGCGCCCCGCAGATACGCCCAGCTTTGTTCTGCGACAAAACTGTTGAGTCCGCGGCGATAGCTAAGATCAAAATCACGCTGCAGCGCCACCAACACGCTTGCGCAAATGGCAAAAACCAGTAGCGCCACGACCAGGGCAACCCCGTTCTGTGGTCGGGGTAAAGTCATCTTAGCGCGCCGGTAATTCATAGAGCCGCCTAAGCGCACCAAAATCTTCAAGGTCCAAACGTAACTCCAGAGCGACCGGCGGTGGAGGAACCGCAGTACCCGCGCCGGGATCTGCCACCCAGTTTTCCGACCACGCTCGGGTATCAACCACCAGGTCCCTGTCGAGCTGAAGGTTTTCAATAGTATCCAGAAAACGCATTTCAAAACCGACAACGCCGCTTAAGAGTTCCATGCGCTGAGGCTCGGCGTCCACTGCGCGGTCAAGGACCGTGTAATACGCTCTCCAGAGAGAGTCATCTTCTAAATAGTAAAACACGCGCTGGAGTTCGCTGCGGCGCTGTTGGAGGCTGTTGGACCATCCTTCCCGGGTCAGCGACAAGGGGTAAAAAGCAAGAGGACCACCGGACAGCGCTGGCTGAGTCCCACCAAACTCGTCGCGGAGGGACCGGTTACTAAACTGGCGAACATCCCGGTTTAGCAGGGCAAAGGTTCTGTTTAGGTCTCGCGTACGTTCACTGGTCGCCCGCAATCGCTCGGCGCCAGTCAGGGTCGTCGATATACCGCTGTAGGACGCAGCGGCGACAAAGGCTGTTATCGCCAGCGCAATAAGAACTTCAACGAGCGTAAAGCCTCTTTGCCCAGACTTAACCATTATTGCCCCCGCTATCGCTTCTTGCCGCGATGAACGCGACCAAGGTATACAGACTGGGCGCGTTGTCCTCTTCTGCGCTTCGCACCTGGATCTCCACACGCGAAAAGTCAGGGACTTCGGTGCTCTGACTCTGCACCCGCCAGAACCAGTCTCTACCGGCCATTTCCTCGCTTCCAGTGCTACTCCCCCGCAAAGACTGGCTGCCGCCCCTCAGTGCCAGGCGCAACTCTGCAAGCCGGTTACTGGCAACGACTTGCGCAAGGGATCTATCGCGGAGATAAGCCGTGCCATCAATCTGCTGATCCATGGTAAAGAGCAAAGCGGGCACAGCCAGAGCAACCACCGCCAGAGCCACCATGACCTCGACAAGGGTAAATCCAGCGGATCTGGACGACGGCCTAGGGAGCGACGGCATAGCCACCCAGCACCTCATCGCTGTCGCCGCGAAATTGCTCAAACCTGCCCAGGGGATCCCAGACCAGACGCCATAGCTGCTCGTCACTGTCGCGATGCCTTATCAGTAACTCCCCGGCCTGCGTTTCACCACTCGCTGATAAGAACCACTGGGGCGTAGTGCCTGCGCGGGGATCGGCGGTGTCTGCAGGAGCTGGCAGAAGCTCCACGTCATCAAGGGTGATCTGCAAGCGCACGTCCGCGGGAAACTCCAAGGCGGCAAAGATGTCCCGGGATTGCTCTGGCTCCCGCCAGCCCTGGATCAATCGCTGCCGCCAAAGTGCCGTCACGATGGGCTCTCCGCGCTCGTTTACGCCACTGACAAACAAGACGCCAAAGTCCGTGCCACTGAACTGGGCCTCATCCAGTGCGTAGGCCGCTACAGCAGTCAGACTCTCAAGACGTTCCTGTACAACGCGATCGCTGGCTCCGGAGTTCACATTCAGGGTCACGAGACTGGTCATCAACACGATAACAAACAGCACTACCAACATTTCGATCAAGCTAAACCCCAGGGCGGGTTTCATGGCATCAGCTCTGGTCGTCTTTCCAGTTACCGATGTCCGCATTTTGATCATCGCCACCAGAGAGACCATCCGCGCCCAGGGTGTAGATATCCACCTCGCCATTCTCCCCGGGACTCAAATACAAATAGGGACGACCCCAGGGATCCAGGGGCAACTCTGCGAGGTATCCACCCGTCTTAAAATTTCTCGGTGCGGGATCAATAGAGCTGGGAGTTACCAGCGCTTCAAGACCCTGCTCCGTGCTCGGATACACATAGTTGTCCAGGCGATAAATCTTCAGGGCAGTTTCGATCGCCTTAAAATCAGCCTGCGCCTTCTGGATACGAGCGTCATCTGCACGATTAAGCACCGTGGGCGCTACGATGCTGATGAGCAGTCCCATAATCACCAGAACCACAAGAATTTCTACCAGTGAAAAACCCGCCTGGCCCCGCATGCCAACTCTGCGTCGCATCTCTACCTCACCATCGTATTTAGATCAAAAATCGGAAGAAGAATGGCTAAAACAATCAATAACACCATCCCTCCCATGAACACCACCATCAGCGGTTCGAACAGCCCCATCACAGTACCCAGGGTCATCTCCAACTCTCGCTCCTGGTTATTCGCAGACCGTTCGAGCATATCCTCGAGAGAGCCGCTGCTCTCTCCACTGGCGACCATATGCACCATCATGGGTGGGAAGTGGCCCGCGGAGGAAAGCGCCCGGCTCAAGCTGCTCCCCTCCTGAACACGGAGGGCCACATCCTCGCTCTCAGCGCGCAGCACCAGGTTCACAAGCACCTGTCCCGCTATTCGTAAGGCCTCAAGTAAGGGAACACCGCTTGCCATGAGAATGCTCAATGTCGATGCAAACCGTGCGGTATCCAGGGCTATCAGCAATCCGGAAATGCCGGGTATACGCAGCAGCATCGCGTGCCAAAGCAGGCGCCGCTTGGGTTCTCGAAGCAATCGCCGCAGCCCAACGACCGCTAATACCAGTCCAACAAAAAGCCATAAGCTGTAGGCTCGAAAAAAGTCACTCGCGGCAATGAGCACGACGGTAAGCGTCGGCAGCTCGCGATTGCTCTGAGAGAAAATTCCGATGAGCTCAGGCACCACGAAGACCATGAGCGCCACAATCACCGCAACGGCCACGCCCAGTAAAATGAATGGGTAGATCATTGCCATGCGCAGCTGCTGACCGCTGTGCTGACGCCTCTCTGCGTAATCAGAAAGCTGCTCCAGTACCGGCCCTAAAAACCCCGCATGCTCTCCCGCGGTCACCATGGCCCGGTACATCTCATTGAACGCCAGGGGGAACTCGGCCATAGCATAAGCCAGAGTATGCCCTTCGCTGACCCTGGAACGAATTTGCAAAAGCATCGCCTTAACACGCGGACGTCGGGTTTGTTCTGCTGCTGCTTGCAGGCAATCTGCGAGAGGTAAATTGGACTGCACCAGTGTGGCAAGCTGACGCGTGAGCAGCGCAAGATCCGAGCCCTTGATCCGCGTTGGAAATAGCCGCTGCCGCAGACTACTGTTTGCAGCCTCGGCTCGTGCGGCGCTTTGCACCTCTACAGGTCGGAGATTCTTGGTGCGCAGCTGGACGCGCACCTGTCGTTCAGAATCAGCTTCGAGAACCCCTCGAACCAGCTTACCCCCGGGATTCAGGGCGCGATAGCGATAAGCGGTCACAAGCTAGCGCTCTCAAGCCACTGAGGTGACACGGAGCACTTCCTGGAGGCTGGTGTCACCCGCCAGTATCCGCCTACGGCCATCATCTTGAATGCTTGCCGCGTGCTTCCGGGCCTGCTCATCAATCACCTGCTCTGACGCACCATCGTGAATGAGCGCGCGCAGCTGATCATTCACTTCAATCAACTCATAGATTGCGCTTCTCCCGCGATAGCCGCTGTGATTACAACTGTCACAGCCCACGGGTTGGTAAAGTGTTATACCGGCGGCGTCTTGCGGGCTCACTCTGAGCAGCTCAGCTTCGGCGCTTGTCGGAGTCACCCCGCGACGACACTCGGGGCAAAGAAGCCGGACCAGTCGCTGCGCCATTACCGCGATCAAACTGGAGGAAAGTAAAAACGACTCTACCCCCATATCCTGTAAGCGCGTCACCGCACCAATAGCCGTGTTCGTGTGCAAGGTTGATAGCACCAGGTGTCCTGTCAAAGATGCCTGTACAGCTATCTCTGCCGTCTCCAAGTCGCGAATCTCTCCAACCATGACGACATCAGGGTCCTGCCGCAAAATAGCTCGCAAACCCCGGGCAAAGGTCATATCAACCTTGGTATTCACCTGTGTCTGACCGATCCCCGGAAGCATGTATTCCACCGGGTCCTCGATAGTCATGATGTTTCGGGCAGCGTCATTAATCTCGGAGAGTCCCGCATAGAGCGTTGTCGTCTTGCCCGATCCCGTGGGTCCGGTAACCAAAATTATGCCGTGGGGACTTTTTAGGGCACTGCAAAAGCCCTCGTAAACGGCCTCGGGCATCGCCAGTTGATTGAGCTGCAATTGGCCCGACTGCTTGTCTAACAGGCGCAAAACAACGCGCTCGCCGTATGCCGAGGGTATGGTAGACATACGAATATCTACCGCGTGGCCCGCAATACGCACGGAGATGCGTCCATCCTGAGGAATACGCCGCTCGGCAATATCCAGTCTTGCCATGACCTTTAATCGCGATACGAGCAAGGGACCCAGCATCCGTTTGGGAGACAGCACTTCAGACAGCACGCCGTCAATGCGGTA
Organism: Congregibacter sp.; assembly: GCF_965662665.1. Taxonomy (NCBI): domain Bacteria; kingdom Pseudomonadati; phylum Pseudomonadota; class Gammaproteobacteria; order Cellvibrionales; family Halieaceae; genus Congregibacter; species Congregibacter sp. The sequence goes on from NZ_CBFIIF010000003.1 coordinate 133,492, forward strand.
GCGAATACTGAGCTTTTCTTCGAATGTTTCGATGTGAACATCCGACGCCTTCTCACGAACCGCCTCAGATAAAATGGCGTTGATAAGACGAATAATCGGCGCATCGTCCTCCGCATCCATCAGGTCGCCCGCGTCCGGTATCTCCTCGGCCAGACGACTCAGATCCACATCGGAGCTCATATCTGCGGCCATCTGTACCGCTTCGCTGTTGTCCCGCTGATAGGCGCGGGACAGTTGGCTCTGAAACTCAGCAGCAGGAAGCGATTGCAGTTCTAGCTCTTTACCAATTCGACGGCGGAGCTCCAAAAGCACGTCTGCGCTAAGCGCCCCACCGTGGAACACGCGGTGCGCCGCTTGCGGGTCAATCACCACACGATGCGCCTTGGCAAAGCTAAATGGCAGCTTACCCGGTAAAACCGCGACGGAGTGCATATTATCCAGCGTTGGATCAACTCCGGTCACGGTGACCCCTGATCCGACTCGGGTATGGTCGCTGACTGCGGCTCACGTATATCGTCACGAATCTTCTCGAGCTGGAGGATTTGCCGCTCCCAGTCGGGGAGTACCGGCACCTCATCGTCGCCAAAGAACATCAAGCCCTGCTCCCGTTGCAAGCGTTGCTGATCCCGAATATGCCGATACTTAATCGCTGTTGCTCCAGCCAACTCAGTATCATCACGGATAATCGTAGGACGAATAAAAATCATAAGATTGGTTTTGCTAACAGACACCGCATCATTGCGAAACAGTCTGCCCAGATAGGGAATATCTCCCAATATGGGCACACGCTGCTCAGTGCTCTGGACATCGTCTTTAATGAGGCCGCCGAGCACCACGACCCGCCCGTCTTCTGCCATCACCTTGGTGCGAATCTTTCTCTCATTGGTAATCAGATCGGCCGCAGCGGCAGAAGCCACTAAGGTCGCGCCGGTGAGGGAGTTCACTTCCTGCTCGATCTCCAGCACCACAGAATCACCCTCGTTCACCTGTGGCGTAACCGTCAAGGTGATTCCGACATTCTGACGCTCAATGGTCTGGAAGGGGTTCTGCGCTCCATTGTTACCGCCCGTGTTAGTGAAAGAGCCGGTAATGAAAGGCACCTGCTGTCCCACAGTAATAAACGCTTCCTCGTTATCCAGGGTTAGCAGACTCGGCGTCGACAAGATGTTTGCATTGCTTTGCTCCTCAAGGGCATTGAGGATGACCGTCATACTGAGATCTTTCCCTACTACACCCCAACCCAGAGAGAGGCCAGGGGAACCGGCAAGGGCTGCCGCCAGATTACCCACATCAAAATCACCGGTTGTCGATCCGCTCCCGGAGTCACCATCCGGGGGGAGGATGGCGCCGGCGATGTTTGTCGCCCGAGAGTCAGAAGCATTGATGCTGCTGCCATAAAAGCCGCCGTCGTTCGCGAACAACCATTGCAAGCCAAGATCCTGGCCATCGGTGACCTCAAGCTCTACGATGATCGCTTCAACCAAAACCTGAGCTCGGCGAATATCCAAACGCGTAATCACCGATTCCAGGGCAACCATCTCATCCGCGTCCGCGGTAATGATCAGCGAGTTCGTGCCCTCATCGGCTTCGATAGTCGCCGTGTTGCTCGAAGCACGCGCGGCTTTAGCATCTCCGGTATCGAGCTTGCTGATGTTCTGCATTACCCGGGTCAGAACTTCGGCAATCGATGTCGCCTGCGCGTATTCCAGATAGATAACCTTAACGTTACCGGTCTGCTCAAGGGGCGTGTCGACGTACTCTATTAAACCGCGGATTCTCGCCCGCTGTAACTCATCGCCGGCCACCAGAACACTGTTTGTGCGCTGGTCTGGCACTAACAGCACGTCGATTTCGCCACCGTTATTTTTGGCCTCAGAGGCGTTAAGTTTCTCGAGCATTCTCACAACGTCTTCTGCTACCGCGTAGCGCATAGCTATCACATCAGTCTCTTGTATCGCTGACTGATCCATGCGCTCGATAATGTCTTGAATACGACTAATATTAGCTGCCGAATCCGAAATAATGATTGCATTACTCGGCGCATAGGCAGCCATATGCGCCTGTTGAGGCACCAGGGGTCGCAGTACCGGGATTAGCTTTGCTGCAGAGATATTATTCAGCCGGATAACCTGAGTTACGTATTCATCGTTCACCATTCCCGTAGCGCCCGCCGCGTCGGCAACGGGTACCGGTGCCGAACGTGCATCCTTGTTTTGAATAACCCGCACCACTCCCCCGGAGCGCACAGCGGTATAGCCATGCACATCAAGGATGGCGAGAAAGAGGTCATACAGTTCGCTGGCATTGACGGGCCGGGAAGACACAACCTTCACCTTGCCTTTCACCGATGGGTCAACAACGATCGTTGTGTTAGTGGCTTCGGATACGAACTTGATAAGCTCTTGAATGTCAGTCTCTTTGAGATTGACCGTAAAATCCTGTGCTTTCACGGGAAGTGTGGTCACGGCGAGAAAAAGCGGAACTAAGAGCGCAGCACGCAAAAAACCTAGCGGTCTTGAAAACGATGACAAGATCACGAGTCGTCGCCCCCGGCGGATGCTCCAAGACTGACGTTAAGCGTCACGGCTTCTCCCTTACGTTGTATGTCAAAAGTTGCTTCGCTGGCGGAGCGCATTGCCTGATAAAGCCTCACGGTATTCGCTGGATCCGTTAGGGGCATGCCATTGACTCCTGTGACCAAATCACCGGACTCAAAGCCCAAAGCTGAAAACTCCCTTGCTGCCTTGCCCGGACTAATGCGATAGCCCTGAAGCTGGTCACCATCGCGCACCGCAACCACGCGTACTACCTCTGCGAGCGACTGGGGGTCACGATACAGTCGTTCCCGATATTCCGATGCAATTTCCGAGGCCCCTGCTTCTGCTCTTACGTCACGGGCGGACAGTTCTGTCTCAGGCGACGCCACCTCAACGGGGGCATCTCTTGACGGCTCAGGAACTGAAGCGACTAAGTCACTGTCTTCGAACAGACGGAGGACCTCATAGCGGCCGCCGTTATCCAGTACTACAAGTTTGGACAACACTTTTGCCAGAACTACTTCACCACTAAGGGGTAATTCGTCACCCACCTGATAAAGGTCCTGGAGCTTCCTGTGTTCGATCACAGCCTGTCCCAGACCCGCCTCTGATGCCGCCAACACTCCCCTGAGCAACAGCGGAAGCCGGGTGTCTGGAGCTCCATCCTCAATACCGGCAAGCGCAACACTGGCCTCTGATTCGCTCATGGCCGGCGCCCGTCCCGTGGCGGCGGCGAGGGTTTCAGCACTCACCACCGAGCCGGGCTCTCCAAAGAGTCGCACGGCTACCAGAGCATCAATATCGACGGTGGCGCGGGCCTTGGATGCTGGACCGCTGGATACCGGGTTAATAACCGTTGCTTGCGGGAGTGGCGGCGCCTCCGGAAAAAAACTCCATAATCCCATCCAAAGTGAGAGTGCTATCCAGAGAATCAGGAGCACAACAAGGCTTTGCTGTAATCGAAGAAATCTTGCCGGCTGGGAGAAATAGCGGAACGCATTCGCAACCCCGCTGCTGATCTGGGATGCGAAGCTCGCCAACCGTGTCTGCCAAAGCGCTGTCACCGCTGCCCCCAGCTTTACCAGTCGTATGAACTCAATGACCCTCTCTCAAGGAGCGGCCATTGAATGGCAAAATTGTGACACTAATATGACAACCTCACCAGCATTGCGCAGCGTCTTCTACTGCTGGCTGTGGTAGTAGTCCATTAGAATTTTTGCAACTTCAGGGCGTGAAAACTCCGGCGGCGGCGCAATGCCCTCGCCCAGCATTTCCCGCACTGCGGTGCCGGACAAGAGCACGAAATCCTCCTTACTATGGTCCGGCGCATCGCGCATCATGACCACCTTGTCCAGCTTGCGGCTGTAAGCGGTGTGATCTGCGCGATAGATGTCAATTTCAAGGGCGCCCTCGGGGACCTCTTCATCGAACACCGTCTGCGCGTCAAAGCCGCCGTAGTAATCGCCCACGCCCGCATGGTCGCGGCCCACAATGAGATGCGTACAGCCGCAGTTCTGACGGAAAACCGCATGCAGCACGGCCTCCCGGGGGCCCGCATAGAGCATGTCGAAGCCATAGCCGGTCACCATCACTGTGTTTGGCGGAAAGTAGACCTCGACCATCTTTCGGATAGAGGCATCTCTCACCTCAGCAGGAATATCGCCGGGCTTAAGTTTGCCAAGCAACATGTGGATCAGAATGCCGTCAGCGCCCAGATCCTCCATCGCCATGCGACATAGTTCCTCGTGCGCCCGGTGCATGGGGTTACGCGTCTGGAACGCCACCACCTTCTCCCAGCCACGCTCCACGATCTCCGCACGAATATCAACGGCCGTTCGAAACGTGTCGGGAAACTCACTGGCAAAGTAGGAGTAGTTGAGCACCTGAATGGGACCTGAAACTACACGCTTACCCAGGCCCAGAAAGGTAGCCACGCCCGGGTGCTGTGGATCCAGCGTTCGGAAAACTTTGCTCGCAATCTGCTCAAGCTGGGCATCGCTAGCTTCTTCTACGGCGCTCACATCCATGACGGCCAGCACGGGATTACCCTCTACGTTAGGGTCTCGCAGAGCGATCCGCATACCCGCTTGGACACTCGGATCATCGGTTACATTAAGGATCGGCACGGGCCAGAACAGCCCATCCTCTGTGATCAGATTCTCTGCCACGGATAGAGCGTCGCCCAGAGTCATATAGCCTGGCAGCGGATTAAAATAGCCTGCACCTAACATTACGGCATTCGCGGCCGCCGCGGAATTCAGTAGCAGAGAAGGTAGCGACTCGGCCTCGCTGACCAGCGCCGCTCGCGCGGCATCGTCGTAAACATAGAGTGGACGCAGTTCGGCTGAACCATGAGGTTTGATCATTTTTTATGTCCTTTTTGAGCGGCGATAGCTACGGCGGCCTGTTCGGCGTTTCAGGCGGTAACAATACCGCGAGCGCTTAACTCACGCAGAATTTCCGCGACTTCTTCGTCAAGAGTTTGTTGATCGGAGCGCAAATGAATCTCTGCGGAAGGTGGCGCCTCGTAGGGGTCATCAATCCCTGTGAAGTTTTTAATTTCTCCCGCTCGCGCCTTCTTGTACAAACCTTTGGGATCGCGCTCTTCCGCCGCCTCCAAAGAGCAATCTACAAACACTTCGATAAAATCGATACCGGCCGCTGCGTGCAATTCACGCACCGTATCCCGGTCAGCCACATAGGGACTGATGAAACTGGACAGCGCAATCACTCCGCTATCTGCAAACAGCTTGGCAACCTCGCCAATGCGCCGAATGTTCTCCGTTCGATCTTCAGCGGAGAAGCCGAGATTCTTGTTGATGCCCATGCGCACATTGTCGCCATCCAGACGATAGGCCAGCACTCCGCGTTCATGTAAAACGCCCTCAAGTTCCACGGCGACAGTGCTTTTGCCACTGCCTGAAAGTCCGGTAAACCAGATAGTGGCCCCACGATGCCCAAGAATTTTGGCGCGGTGCTCACGCGTGATGTCACCCTCGTGCCAGTGCACATTTGTGGCTTTCTGCTCAGCCATGATCGTTCCTCAGTAGACGTGCGGTTTTTGCCGCGGAAAGTTTAACACGACACGCGAGGATTAGCGGGACCTAGACGAGCTTGGACCCTCAGTGTTACTCAATGAATCAGCCCCACAACCAGGGAGTAACTTGTTGCGGCGAAGTCGACGGGACCTGCTCAGACCAGACAATCCAAAATACCAGATATTCCGCTTCCAAGACGTTCAGAACTAAAGCATCAGCAGCCCAAGGCGAGCGACAGAGATCTGATTACCCCCCGCCCGCTCAGCTTTTTGCATGGCGGTTTCAGCCTCGGACTCCATCTGTGTTGCCAGGCGCTCACTGGACTCAACAGGGTGCCGAGAGGGCTCCCAGCAAACGAGTCCCACGCTCAATGAGACGTGCAGTACTGCACCGCGACCATCATCGATCGCAAATCCGTCGATATCCTGACGCATGCGCTCACCGATATCGTGCGCGTGAGGTTCATTACAGGCCGGTAGAAGCACCGCAAAGTGCGTCGCAGAGATGTGCGCAATGTAATCTGTGGCACGAAGTTCAGAACAAAGACGCTGGGACGCGCGACGCTGCACAAAGTGGCAGGCCACTTCTCCGTAGTTCTTGCAGATATCAGCTAACTCATCGAGAGATATATACAACAAGGTCATGGCGTGATTGACCCGCCGTGCCCAGTAAATCTCTCGCAACATATCGCGGCGAAAGGCGCGCAGATTGCCTACTTCTGTGACCGGGTTTACGAGATTCAGTTGATCTACACGTTGATACTCAACTACCCGCAACAGCGCCGCTGCCACCAGCTGGCCCAGCATAGCGAATAATTCACGCTCCTGATCACCATAGGCGGTCATACTTTCGGTCAGCGCAATATGGTAGCTCCCCACTAGGCGATCACCATCGAACAATGGCATCAACACAGCGCCCGCGGCCTTGGAGGCGCCAGATAGAATGCTAAACATGCGCCGATCATCAAGACCAATGATCGCAGTGTCTGGAACATCCGGAAAAAGCTGGTATAGAGCGTAGTTATCGCTCTTGAGCGACAAAGCTGAGCCGAACATTTTGCGTATCGGTAGAAGGCGGGCGATCTGCTCTTCTGGATCATGCAGCCTTAATTCCGCCTGCACGAAGCCAAAGCCCTGAGGAAAGTCTTCGAGCAGGTATTTAACCAAGGATGACAGACTTTTTACCGCCAGTAGATTGCGCTGCGCTTGGCGTAGCTGACGCAAAACATACACGTGCATCAACATAACGGCTTCGTCACCGTCGTCAGCCGCGGCGGGCAGCACGGTCATTTCTATGTTGGTGACCTCGGCTTCGATAGTACTGTCGTCGCTCACTTGAGCTCTCTCTTATTGTGCGCCAAAAGACATTCTCCCCCACGCTCTTGTGGCACCCGAGCGCTTTGATGTGCCAGTGTAAGGCCACTATACTCCCCCGAGCAAACCTAGGGGTGGCTACGGCCTGAGATGTCTGCGCTCCACTCGTGTCTCTACAGAACCGGGTGAAACAACGCAGCAAACCCATTGAACCTGATCCGGGCAATGCCGGCGTAGGAATGGTTGCTGCTTGAGCACATCAACGAATACTCAACGTGCTTCGAGTTGCCCCTTCCCTCGCCCGAGGGAACCAACTTGAACCAATCTACAGCTTCAAATTTCATCACTCAAAAACAGTCGTATGCCGGTCATGGCGGGCGTCGAGGAAGACAAACGTGGAAACTTGATGGATTGCGCGTCTTCGGTGTCGTTTCCCTGCTCAGTATTGGCGTTGTAACCGCAGAGAAAGCACTGGCACAAATCGTCGACGATCCCAAAACTCCATCCCTTGAGGAGATTGTCGTGACTGCGGAATTGCGCGACACCCCCTGGCTATTGCAACCCTCCAGCACCAGCATCATGGACGCCTCCCAGATCCGCGAGCGCACCGCCATACACCTTGAAAATCTGTTGCAACTCGCGCCCAACGTGAATCTTGCGGGGGGAAGCAACCGCGCTCGGTTCTATCAGATCCGTGGGGTGGGCGAACGGAGCCAGTTCGTGGATCCGCTCAACCCCTCGGTAGGACTGTTGATTGATGGGATTGATTTTAGTGGGCTTGGCAGCGGCGCATCGTTGTTTGATATTGAGCAGGTAGAAATACTCCGTGGCCCGCAAGGTACCCTTCATGGTGCCAACGCCCTCGCCGGCCTGATCAATATGCGCAGTGCAGCACCCGAATCCGAATTTGCTGCTCGACTCCAATCAACGGTAGGAGACTATGGGCGTCGTGAACTAGGTCTGAGCATGACCGGCCCTCTCGGGGGGGATAAGCTGCTCGCCCGAGCCTCAGCGTTCACGCACCGCAGTGACGGCTTCATGGACAACGGGTTCCTGAACCAAAGCGATACCAATGCCCGGGACGAGACGGTGTTGCGCGGCCGTTTAAAGTGGCTACCCAGTACCCAACAGAGCATCGATCTCACGCTGACTCACATCGATATCGACAATGGCTACGATGCTTTCTCTCTCGACAACACGCGCACAACCTTATCGGATATGCCGGGCAATGACCGCCAGCAAAGTGATGCTCTGGGAATCCACTACAGCTTTTCCGGGAGTCGTTTTCTCACCGAGATCATGGCCAGCGCAGCAACTACTGACACCGACTACAGCTACGACGAAGACTGGAGCTTTGTGGGCATCGCGCCAGAGCTGGAATACTCGTCCTTCGATCGTTACCTGAGACAGAGGGACAGCTACAGTGCGCAGCTGAGAATTTCGTCGAGTGAGAGTATCAGCACCTCTGCCGGAGACCTTAACTGGACCACTGGCCTCTACGCGCTAAATGATGACGAGTCTTTACAGCGTGAATACACCTACCTGGCCGAGGACTTTCGCAGTCGCTTCACGGCCAGCACCCTTGCCGCCTATGGGCAGTTAGACCTGGCCTTGACGCAGGACTGGACGCTCAGTGCCGGTCTACGGCTAGCCAGTCGATCGATGGAATATGACGATTCGAACGGGGTAGCGAGCGAACCGGATAACACGCTGTGGGGCGGCAAACTGTCTCTGCAATATGCAAGCGACAGCCTCGGAATGCTGTATGCATCACTGTCCCGAGGCTACCGCGCAGGCGGCGTGAACCCAGGGATCCTTGCGTTTCCAGATGACGACCCGGCGATCTCGGACTCACTGACTAACTTGCGCTTTTTTGACGAAGAGCTGCTCTACAACTTTGAAATCGGCCAGAAAGGACAGTTCTTCGACGGTCGACTGCAAAGTGCCCTTACGCTGTTCTACATGGACCGCAGCGATCAGCAGGTTCGTGGCTCCGTGGTCATTCCCCGAGACGATGGAAGCACCGCCTTTGTCGACTACACAGCTAACGCGGCCTCAGGCTACAACCTGGGGCTGGAATGGGAGCTACGGGCAGCGGCCACTGAATCCCTGGAGGTGTACCTCAGCACGGGTTTACTACGGGCGCGTTTCGATGAGTACACCAACGCGGACGGTCGTGACCTCGAAGATCGTGAACAGGCCCATGCGCCTAGCTATCAGTTTGCCGCAGGCCTTCAGTGGCGTCCCAGTAAGCATTGGCAGACCGACCTCCAGTGGGAGGGCCGCGACAGCTTTTACTTTTCGGATCGCCACGATGAAGAGTCCGGTTCCTACACCCTGCTGCATCTTCGGGTGGCCTATGAGCGCGAGAACTGGGAGCTAGCCCTGTGGGGACGCAACCTTCTCGATGAAGACTATTTCACCCGCGGCTTTGGAAGCTTTGGCAACGATCCCCGCAAAGGCTACGTCACAGAAGCTTACTTGCAGTTTGCCGACCCAAGACAAGTGGGCCTCAGCCTGGAGCTTCAACTTTGAGTGAAGCACTCGAAGCTATCGCGGTAGTACTGGGATTACTGTATCTGGTACTGGCTATAAGAGAAAAGCGCAGCTGCTGGATAGCCGGCGCCGTGGCTTCCGCGATTTTTCTTTGGGTTTTTAGCCAGGCGGGGCTACCCATGCAGGCGCTACTGCAGATCTTCTATCTGGCCATGGCTGCGTTGGGCTGGTGGCAGTGGGGCAAAGACAACTCTCAGGAGGCCAGCACAATCACCCGTGCGAGCTGGCGCTACCACGCAATCATACTAGGCAGCCTCATCACACTAACTGTCAGCACCGTCGTGCTGCGAAGTGCCTTGTCTGACACTCAGGCGATTGTGGACACCGCCAGCAGTTGGGGGGGTGTCCTGGCCACCTGGATGGTAGCGCGCAAAAAACTCGAAGCGTGGATTTACTGGATAGTCATTGATGCGCTAACCGCCGGGCTGTATCTGGATGCGGGATTACTGGCATCATCCCTTCTCTATGTTGTTTACACCGCACTGGCAGTGATGGGATGGAAGCAGTGGCGACAAAGCTTGCACCTTCAAGACAGCAACTGATTGAAGATATCTGCAGGGACTACTCTTGGTGGGCGCCACAATTAAGCTGCCCTCCATCGCTGGGCGAGGTGCTGCATGGGGGCCACAGCCACCATGTGCAGCTTATCGAGAGCTCAAGCCAGCGCTGGGTCTGTCGCATCGCGAGGGGAGACAAGGGGGATACTGCACAGCGAGAAATTGAAGTCACCATCCAAGCTGAAGCGGCGCGCCGTGGCCTTGCTCCCGAAGTTTGCCATAGCAACCCCGAGCTGGGCGTGACAATCATGGAATATATTGATGGTGATCATGACGAACCTGGCAGTCTCAGTGCGCTTGCCAAACTCCTGCACGGCATTCATGCCCTGCCACTCCATGGCAGCATCACATGTTCCGTCGACGTTCTCAGGGACTACCGCAGAGAGCTGCATTCAAATTCCGATTTGGCCACGCTACTCGCCAGGGGAGAAACGCTGATCGACGCGGCAGCCCGCTGCGTGGAGAAGCACCGAGCGAGTAAAGCTGTGCTCTGCCACAACGATCTTTTACGCGCGAATCGAATAAAGAGTGACGATAAACTCTACGCGCTAGACTGGGAATACGCGGCGCCGGGCGACCCCTTTTTTGATCTGGCGGTTTGCGCCTCGGAACTTTCCGGGAACGATGCCCGGGTATTACTCACCCACTACCTCCGGCGCACCCCGACAATGGACGAAAAACAGCGTTATCAAGCCCAGAGTCTCCTCTACGCCTGTGTAGAAGCCTGCTGGTTTAGCGCGTACAAACCCCGCAGCCAGGAAGCTGAACACTCAGCCACGCGTCTTGAACAGATTTTCAGTCCCGAGGCACAAACATGAGCCAGTGGCATATTCTCGGTGCCGGCGCGATGGGCTGCCTCATTAGCTGCCAAATGACCGAGAGCAGGTGCGACCACACTTTGCTCCACCATCACAAGAGGGCTGGGGAGCGCGTCGTGGTCGATGGGCAGACAGAGGCGCATCTGGCAGTTCAGGCTCTGGGGGCACTACCACCAGCAAGTATTGAGCGCCTGCTTATCACCACAAAAGCCGGACAGGTGATTGATGCTCTCAAACTGGCACGTCCTTATCTTGCGGCAGACGCTGTCATCGCCTGTACCGCCAACGGATTAGGGTTCGAAGACCGCTTCGCCGAAACGTTTCCCAATCAGCGGCTCTATCGCGCGGTCACCACGGCGGGGGCCTTCAGAGACGATAAGGGGGCAGTGCACATCGTTTCCGACGGCAAGACGCGCATGGGGCTTGCAGGCGTGCACCCCAAAGCGCCTCATTGGTTTGACGACAGCCTTGGACGGCTTAATGGATGGCACTGGGAGGCCAACATAGAAGCGGCTATCGCCAAGAAGTTCTCCATCAACTGTGTGATAAATCCACTCACCGTGCAGCTTAAATGTCGCAATGGCGGCTTACTGGAATCTGATCAGGCGAGGCCCGAGTTACGCGCCCTGTGTGAGGAGAGCCAGCCCGCGCTGACAGCCCTGGGGCTTTGGGACGAGCAGTTAGACTTACTTGCCACGGCGGTTGATGTGTGCCGGAACACGGCCCAGAACAAGTCCTCAATGCTTCAGGATTTCATTGCAGGTCGCCCGACAGAAATTGACTACCTCAACGGTGAGCTCGTCCGACGCGCAACCTCTTTGGGTAGGGAACTACCCCTCAACAACGCATTGGTAGATGCCCTGCGCTAGTTCATCAAGAACCCCGCCTGTTCCTGTACCAGTTGCGTCAGCGCCTGGGCGAGATCCCCTCTGCTCGCTGTCTGGGGTAAAGATAACTGTCGCTCCACAGAGCTGTCTCCTCGCTCGCCTCGAAGCTGCAAGAGGCAGCGCCCAGCCGCGCAATCTATTTCCAAGTTAAGCTGGCGCTGGGCAATGCAGCTATTGTGCATACCGGCAGCGCTCAAGGTGTACCGACTATCACTCGCCGCTCCGGCCCCAAGGACCACGGCCTTATCGGCCTGGTCTTTGAATAAAGTACTGAGAAGAATCCACAGTTCCTGTGCATCCGCGGGGACAGACCGCGTACCCGGCTGAACGTTTATCTGCGGCATGGTGATCGCAACACAGGGCCCGGGAGCCGCCCAGTGCAGGGCGACAACTACCAGGGGCGCCAATACAGTTGCCATCAAGAGCCCCCGAGCACCGAAACTGCCTCGAGACCAATAATCAGCAAGCCATGCTTTGGCCTGCTGCCCAAAAGGCACACGCACAAGCTTGCGCGGGAGCCGAGGCCTGCCGAGGCTGCGCTCTGGTGAATGGACCAGTGCCTGCAAAGGTATCTCGATCGCTGTCGGTGCGGGTAGCCCACTGCGGACATCTCGCAGCTGTTCCCGGAGTTCGAAAGTACCCTTGGGACGAGCCTCCGCATGTGCCGCAAGCAAGGACCGCAGAAGTGCTGGCACTGCCTGCACTGCCGCCGGCGAAAGGCCCGACATTTTCGGTATGTCTTCTAAGCCTGCGCGGAGTTGGCGTAGGTCTAACTCGCCGTTGGCGTAAAACGGGTGCTTACCAAAGAGCATGCGATACAGGAGTAATCCCAGAGCAAAAAAGTCGCTGCTCAGACCTGATGTTTCGCCGCGCGACTGCTCCGGAGAAAGCGACTCTCGGCTATAAACGGACCACGGCTCCCCCACGAGCTGGGATGCGCCAAAGTCTCCCAGGAGAGCTCGGCCCTGATCGTTAACAAGCACGTTTGATGGCTTCATATCGCCATGTACGACACCCGCCTGACGAAGGGCCGCGAGCGCCGCAGTAAGGTCGGTAACTAACGCCATAGCATTTGCCGGTGGGAGACAACCCTGACTACGCAAAAGCTCCTCTAAGGTGCATCCGGGTACAAACTGAACCACTAACGCCAGACGCGTTCCCGCACTCACCACATCATAGATATCTACCGTCTGTAGACTGGTCACCTGCATAAGATGACGGGCCTCAAGAACCGCTCTGCGGCGAGAAGCCAACGATCCCGTCAGGTAGTAGAGCTTGATACACACGCGGCGCTTGAGTCTGGTATCAAAGGCGAGGTAGACCTCGGCCTGCCCTCCCTCGCCCAGTCTGCGCAGCAAGCGATATTGTGCGAGACCTCGGATCACCGTTTACAGCCGTCGCTAACGCTCAGGCATCTCAGACAAGCGTGCAGTGCGCACGCCACTGGCCCTGAGTCGCGTCTGTAGGCCGTGTCGGGACACTGCTAGGCGCTCTGCGGTAGACGCTAAATCTCCCCGACAGGCATCAAGTGCTGAAAGCAGTTCTCCCAGCGGCACATCAGCGGCCAGCCGACACTCGCCCAGGGATCGCAGCCGCCGATAGATTGCCGGGCGGGACACACCCAACTCTCGGGCGATGGTCGACACTTCATATTGTGCGTCTCGCCAGGCAGCCACAAACGCCTCATCGGAAACCTCGAGCAGTCGTCCCGGAGAGCTTTCCTTTACCTCAGACTCGACTTCCGGCGGCCTTACATCAGCGTCTCTCAACGACGCTGAAGCCTTGGCCATACGCTCACGGACCGAAGCTGGAATGCACAACGTCGAACCAGAACTGTTGATAATCTGGGCTACAACATGCCGTAACTCCCGAACATTTCCAGGCCAATCGTAGGTCAGTAACTGTTCAAACAGGCGCGCCCAAACAGCGACCTCCGTCTCAACACGCTCCACGTCCCAGGGCTGGCCGGCTTCTTGCGCGTGCTCTTCAAAGAAGCCCGCAGCCAGCGGGGCGATGTCCTCACGTCGCTGCGCCAGAGAAGGCAAGCGTATTTCCAGCGCGCCAAGTCGGTAACGGAGTGCCGGGCGAAAACTTTCTTGCAGCTGATCCGGGTCTTGCTCCATCGCCGCGATCACACGCAGGTCGACACGCTCGGTTTTCCCACCAACCACCTGAATCTCTCGTTCCTGTAAGGCCCGCAGTAGCATCGGCTGTAAGGTCGTCGGAGTATCGCCTACTTCATCAAGAAACAAGGTCCCTCCATCGGCCTGCTTAAAAAAGCCGACACGATCTGTGTCTGCACCGGTGTAAGCGCCCTTTCGCGCACCAAAGAAACTGGCACTGGCGAGATCGGCAGGCATCGCAGCCATATTCACCGCCACCCAGGGGCCCTTAGATCGACAGCTCAAGGCGTGGATTGCGCGAGCTATGCGCTCTTTGCCGCTCCCCGTGGGTCCAATGAGCAACACATCACCGGGAGATTTTGCGGCCCGCGCGGCTTCCTCACGTAAGGCTTGCATCGCAGGGCTTACACCACCCAGGGATGCCAGCTCCGGAGTGCTCACAGGCTCATAAGACGTCTGCGATTGTAATCTGATATGCAAAACAACACGTTGTGCCAGCGTGAGGAACACGCCCTGCTTCAATTGCTCTTCCGAGAGCTCAACTTCCTTTTGAAGCTCCTGGCCGTTGAGACGCAATCGCGAACTCCCAGCCCTTCTCTTGAATTGCCACAGAGAATTCTGACACTCAATCGTCAGCGCCTGTCGGCTCAGATAACTGTCGCCCAACCCGCGGAAGTCAAGGAGATCGGGCGCGGCGAACTCAGGAAAATACCGCCCCAGAGTCAAAACACCCTCACTGCGAGGCGCGATACAGCGCTCTCCAATGCGAGAGGTATCCGGATGAAAGGCGAGCACCAGACACAAGTCCAATTGCGTGCTTCTATCGTCAGAAAAATCTGCCGAGAGCTCTTCGCCTGTGCTGAGTGAGCGGGTTTTATCGCCCCCGTCTGGATTCTTCACCTGAACCCCCTGCAATTTCGTCGTCGTTTAGCCTTCCCGCTGTGAGCGGTATCTCAAAGCATAGCAGCACCGTCTCAACTGCCTAACGCTAGTTATTACCCAAAAATCATCACCGCGGATAAACCCAGCAGCCAAAGGCCCGCACTGCGGTATAGGATATCTCCAATGGCTCGCGCACCGTCGCTGTTGTTACAGGCAACCACCGCAAGCTCCCACAGCAGCTGCGGTGCCGGCGTTACATCGGCAAAGTGTGCCAGCGGCGCACGCTTACTCACCGCCATAAAGTCGCCACTGAGTGCGAAAGTGAGCCCCAAAACACGCGCAGGCGCCCAGTCGAGCCAACGTAACCACTGCAGGTAGAGAGGACTTCGATTGTCCTCAGCCAGGGATGACAGCACACGGTACATCACAGCTGCCAATGGTCCTGCCAGGGCAAAATAAAAGAGCGGCGCAAACCAGCGCGCGTAACCGCTATAAGCGAGCCGCTGTAACGCCCTGTCCTGATCCGATTCAGCGGCCTCCAAGGGATCAGGCGTCTGATGGTTGCGCTTGGCGGGATCGCTTTCTTCGTCATTCTCATCAACATTTTCATCATCCGGGCCAGCCTGATTCTCCTTAACCGACAAGACACTCTCAGGCTCGTCATCCAACGGCGCCCACAAACAATCTAATGCGGCACAAGCCGCCGCAGGGTCGTGGGCAATTTTGGCTTCATAGCGCTCTAACGCGGTGTGAAAATCGCCCCGCCCCAGACTCCAGACGAACAGCCCAGCTGTCGCCAACAAATCCACCAGCCCAAACAGCCAACCCTCAATCGCTGAGAACACCCAGAGCAAGGCTGCTGCGATAACGCCCAATGTCACCAAAACCCGCATTAAGTCGGTCGGCAGACGAGCGGCGACCCAGCGATCCCATTGAAACAGCCAGGCATCGCGTTGCAGGTAACTATCGGGTTGAATCACCTGATGCAGGGATAAAGCAATGATCATGGCAAGGAAGGTCATGGCGCTACTTTTCCTCAGGTATGTGTTGGGCAAGCGTTGCGGGAGCGCTTAGCAAACGTCTTAGCATCGACCAGTCGAAAGCGTCACCCGGATCGGTCTTCCTACCCGGAGCAATATCACTGTGCCCCACTATGGGCCCATAAGCCAGCGACGGCAGGCTATCGCGTAACTCCACAATCAAATCTCTTAAGGCCTGATATTGGGCCGACTCATAGGCGCGAGTATCGGTACCCTCCAGCTCGATACCAATGCTGAAGTCATTGCAGTTGCCCCTACCCGCCCAGGATGAGACGCCGGCATGCCATGCGCGATCAAGACAGGATACGAACTGCGTCACTGCGCCCTCACGGTCAATAAGAAAGTGAGCGGACACCTCTAGTCCCTGAAGGTCCCTAAAAACCGGATCCCTAGAGCAATCGAGCGTATTGCAAAAAAGAGACTCGATATCGCCGGAGCCGAAACAGCCGGGCGGCAGAGAAATATTATGCACCACCAGCATCTCCGGCAGGCAGCCTTTCGGACGGGGGTTACAGTTGGGGGACGGGCAATGTCGGGCTCGCTCAAGCCAGCCACTCCACGCGTTAGCTGAATCCATACTGCGCATTGTGTGCATCAACAACGCTCACGGCAAGGCTGGCAATGCTTTAAGTCTGAGAGCTCCCACTGCTAACATGTTCTATTGGCCTTAGTTACCCCTTGAGTTGGAAACCTGTATGCCTCCCAAACACAGTCGCGTCGCGGACGCTGTCGTTGATAGGAATGTCGAAGTTGCCCTAGCTGAAGACATTGGCAGTGGCGATATTACAGCGGATCTTCTCCCCGCAAATCACCTGGCAGAGGCCGCGGTCATCACTCGCCAAGAGGGCATATTGTGCGGCCAGCAGTGGGTATCAAAGGTCTTCGAGAGCGTTGACGATCGAATCCAACTTGAGTGGTCTGCGGCGGATGGCGACAGCATAGGCGCGGGTCAAACACTTCTGACACTCCAAGGGCCTGCTCGAGGTCTGTTGACTGCCGAGCGCACAGCCCTGAATTTTTTGCAGACACTCTCCGGGACAGCGACACGCTGCCGAGAGTACGCAAAGCGCGTCGAGGGTACAGGCGTTCGCCTGCTGGACACCCGCAAGACCCTGCCGGGGCTTAGGGCGGCCCAAAAGTATGCGGTGCTCTGCGGTGGATGCTACAACCATCGCATCGGTCTCTACGATGCTTTCCTAATCAAGGAGAATCACATCCTCGCCTGCGGCGGGATTCACGCCGCAGTACTTCGCGCCAGAGAAAGCGCGCCGGGGAAGCCCGTGGAGGTCGAAGTCGAGACTATAGACGAGTTGGTGCAAGCCATTGATGCGCAGTGCGAGCGGGTCATGCTGGACAACTTTGATCTTGATGCCATGCGCGAAGCCGTCCAGCTCAATGAGGGTCGCGCAGAACTTGAGGCTTCGGGAAACGTTACCCTTGAGACGCTGTCGGCGATCGCCCAGACCGGCGTGGACTTTATCTCTATTGGCGCCCTGACCAAAGGCTGCGAGCCTTTAGATCTTTCCATGCGCCTGCTCTAGCAACTCGCTAGAGGAATAGGCACGAAGGCCTAGAGCGGCAACAGCGCTTCCGCACTTACCAAAACACCGTTGCGATCAGCGTAAACATAATCGCCACTGCTTACCGTGGTTCCCCCTATCTCAATGGGCAGATCCCGTTGACCCTCACCACGCTTATCGGTTTTCTGAGGGCAGGCTCCTAGCGCCTTAACACCGAGTTGCAGCGTTTCGAGAATCTCAACATCACGCACTGCACCAGCAATCACCAAGCCCGCCCAGCCATTTTCAACGGCTTTCGCGGCCAGCTGATCTCCCAGCAATGCGCGACGAAGGGAGCATCCACCATCAACCACAATGACTCGCCCTTCCCCTGCCTGCTGAACAAGCTCTTTAATCAGCGAGTTGTCTTCAAAGCACTTTACGGTGAGCGCAACACCCGCAAAGCGCTCCATGGCGCCAAAGTCCTGCCAGGCGTGGAGTAAAGCTCTCGCCTCGGGCGCACTATCGGCAAGGTCGGGGGTACTGAAGTCAAGGTTCATTACAGCCACCCTACGGGATAGTCCTGAAGAGCACCGCCCGCGTTCTCCACCGCACCGGCGTAACCGCGACACCGCGGCAATATGCTCTGAGCGTAGAAGACTGCAGTAGCCACTTTTCGCGCATAAAACTCATTATCACTCCCTTCCTCGAGTGCCGTCCGGGCGACCCGCGCTCCCCCAGCGAGCTGCCAGGCACCAAATAGATAACCGGTTTGCATCATGTAATCGAAAGCCGCGGCACGCGCAGCTTCGGGGCTTTGAGAGAGCATTTGTAACACTGCCTCGGTGGAAGCTTCCTGCAAGGCCGTCGCTTCCAGCAATGCTTCTCCCATGATGCTCAAATCGCCTCCGGCTTCTATATCGTCCCGGGCATCCGCGCGGATCATATCCAGGACGCTAGCCATTGTGGACCCACCATCCCGCCCCAACTTGCGGCCCACCAGATCGGCGGCCTGAATACCGTTGGTTCCTTCGTAGATCGGTGTAATTCGAACGTCTCGCAAATACTGCGCAGCGCCGGTCTCCTCGACATAGCCCATGCCACCATGAACTTGCACACCCAGAGAGGTGAGCTCTACACCTACCTCGGTCATCCAGCCCTTTATGACGGGAATCATCAAATCAATGCGTGCCTGGGACTCCAAACGATTCGCCTCGGGACCGTAATGCGCCAAGTCCATGGTCACCGCTTCGCTATAAGCGAGGGCCCGCATAGCTTCACTCAGCGCCTTCATGGTCAGCAGCATGCGCTTTACATCGGCATGCTGAATAATTGGAACGCCGCCTTGCACTCTCTCTTTGGCATACGCAAGAGCCTGTTGGTAAGCGCCCTCGGAAGCCCCTAAACCCTGCAGACCCACCTTCAAGCGCGCTTCGTTCATCATGGTGAACATGCAGGTAAGCCCACGATTCTCCTCGCCAACGAGGTAACCAATAGCTCCGCCACTGTCCCCAAAGGCCATAACGCAGGTAGGACTGCCGTGAATTCCAAGCTTGTGTTCCGTGGACACGGGATAAACGTCGTTTCGCTCGCCGAGACTACCATCGGCATTCACCAGAAACTTGGGGACCAAAAATAGCGAAATACCGGCAGAGCCCTCTGGCGCATCCGGCAGCTTGGCAAGAACAAGGTGCACGATGTTGTCGACGGCGTCATGATCACCCCAGGTAATGTAAATTTTTTGACCCGAAATCAAATAGTGATCGCCCTGGGGGACGGCGCGGGTCTTCATGACCCCAAGGTCAGATCCGGCCCCGGACTCCGTAAGATTCATGGTTCCGGTCCACTCACCGGTGTGCAGCTTTTCCAGATAGGTTTCTTTGAGCGTGTCACTGCCATGGGCGGCGATTGCCAACGCCGCGCCGCTGCTCAGAAAGGGCGCCAAAGCAAAAGCCATATCGGCGCCATTCCACATCTCTGACGCCGCCGTGCCATAAAGCTCAGGCAGTCCCTGACCGCCGAAATCCGCATCTGCAGAGATACCGAACCAGCCGCCCTGAGCGAGTTGCTGCATAGCTTCGGCATAGCCCGGTGAAACAACAACCTTTTGGCCCTCGCAGCGTGCGGGGTTCATATCGGCCACGCGTCGCAGGGGACCAAGCACCTCTCCAGCGAGCTTGCCGCCCTCGTCCAGCAGTGCCGCCGTGAGTTCCTCCCCAACGCCCAGCTCCTCAAAACGGGGCAGGCTGCCCAGAGTTTCGCCAGCACGAAGCACTTCATCAATGACAAAACGCATGTCTTCCAGGGGCGCACGATACATAGTAAACAAGCCTCGAAGGGTTCTCAGATAATCGGTGGACGGGGTTACCGCCGCGCGGCCGGCAAGTATAAAGGCTTGGCAGAGAGGTCGCATCATCGCGATACTGCACTGCTTAGATCCCACTCGGATGCCAACATGAATCTGCATCGTATTGATCTCAACCTGCTGGTCTACCTCGACGCCCTTCTGCGCGAGCGCAATGTCACGCAAGCGGCACAGCAGCTGAATCTATCGCAGCCCGCCATGAGTAATGGCTTACGGCGGCTTCGCGCGCTTTTCGATGACCCTCTTTTGGTGCGCACCTCGGACGGCATGACGCCAACGGAGCGCGCTTTAGAACTGGAGCCTTTGGTAAGAGATGCCTTGTCGCGCATCGATCAGGCCGTGCAACCTCGCTCAGCATTTCTTCCCGAGGAGGCCCGGGGTGTGTTCCGCATCATGGCCAGTGACTATGCAGAGTCCACTCTGTTTCCGCAGGTTCTGGGCCAACTGCGGAATCAAGCGCCCGGCATTACTTTGGATATTATGACGCCCTCGGACGTCAGTTTTCTGGACGTGGAGCGGGGCAAAATTGATATGGTTATCAATCGTTTTGACTCGATGCCCCAGTCCTTTCACCAAATACCCTTGTGGAATGACAGTTTCTCCTGCCTTCTGAGCCCGACCCACCCGATTCTCGAGGATTTCACCCTCGAAAAGTATCTGGAGTCCGACCACGTCTGGGTGAGTAAAACCGGCATGGGCGTGGGCGTGGGCGTCAACCCCGATGACGTTCAGCGTCTTGGATGGGTAGACGCCGCCCTCAATCGTTTGGGTAAAAAACGCCAGATTCGCGTGTTTACCCGTCACTACCAGGCCGCGATGACGCTCGCGGAGCACAATGATCTTATTGTTACATTGCCCACGCGGGCCGCACTCCTAAAGCGCGACAATCCAAGACTGGTGCGACGAGATCCTCCTTTGGAGATTCCGGCGCTGGAACTCAAGATGGCGTGGAGTCCGCTGCTCCAGCACAACCCCGGTAATCGCTGGCTGCGCAAGCTCATTGTTGATACGGCAAGAGGCATTGTAGCGATGGACCAAAATTCATCTGACAAATGACCATGATCATATCTATTGCCTTTGTAAATTATGCGACAGCCATTAAAATTTCGATCTTTGAAAATATTGCATTGTCGGATTAGAGGGCTTTCTCCATGACAAACCGAGTTTCACGCGCAGGATTACAAGTCGCGCCGGTCATTGCCACGCTCCTTGAAGAGCAGATCTGCCCGGGCATCGACGTCGAGCCCGACAGATTTTGGGCCTCCTTTGCCAGCATCCTTGATGAGCTGTGTCCCCAGAATAAAAAGCTCTTGGCCATCCGCGAAGACATGCAAAAGCAAATTGATGCCTGGCATCATGAACACCCCGGTGCCGACTATGATCGGGCGGCATACAAAGCCTTTTTGCAGGAGATTGGCTATTTGCTGCCGCAGCCTGCTCCCTTCTCCATCACCACTGAGAATGTGGATCCGGAAGTCGCCACGCTGGCCGGCCCCCAGCTGGTGGTACCGGTAATGAACGCTCGCTACGCACTCAATGCTGCCAATGCGCGCTGGGGAAGCCTCTACGATGCGCTCTACGGCACCGATGTGATTGCCGAGGATAACGGCGCGGAGCGCGCGGGTGGCTACAATCCGGCTCGCGGGGCACGAGTTATAGCTTGGGCACGAGATTTCCTGAACAAGCATTTTGCCCTTGCAAATGGCAGTCACCACGACGCCACAGCCTACGCGGTCAGGGATGGCGCTCTGCGAGTTACTCTGCAAGACGGTAGTCAAAGTGGCCTCGCTCAAATAGACCAGCTCCGGGGCTATCTAGGAACCCCCGAAACCCCCACGGCTATCCTCCTCAGACACAATGGTCTACATGTCGAAATCCAGATCGACGCTGAAAGTCCCATAGGCGCTGAGGACAAGGCGGGAGTTAAGGACCTTTTACTAGAGTCAGCCGTCAGCACGATTCAGGACTGCGAAGACTCTATCGCCGCGGTGGATGCCGAAGATAAAGCTGTTGTCTATGGGAATTGGCTGGGCTTGATGCGCGGCGACCTTAGTGAGGACTTTGCTAAGGGCGGCAGGACCCTAACCCGAAAACTCAATCCAGACCGCCACTACACAGCGCTGGATGGCAGTGATTTAGTGCTCCCGGGACGCAGCCTGATGTTTGTGCGCAATGTGGGACATCTCATGACCAACAATGCGATTCTCGATAGCGCCGGCAATGAGATTCCCGAGGGCATCATGGACGCCATGTTCACTGCCGCGATTGCCATGCACGACCTCAAGGGCGATGGCGACCTGCATAACTCCCGCTGCGGAAGTGTCTATATCGTCAAACCCAAAATGCACGGTCCCGATGAAGTGAGCTTTACCGTAGACCTGTTTTCACGCGTTGAAGACGCCTTGGGCTTGCCGAGAAACACACTCAAACTCGGCATCATGGACGAAGAGCGGCGAACGACGATTAACCTTAGAGAGTGCATACGCCGCGCGAGCGAGCGCGTTGTATTTATCAACACCGGCTTTCTTGATCGCACGGGAGACGAAATACACACCAGCATGGCTGCTGCTGCGATGACGCCCAAAGGCGACATGAAGTCCGAGCCATGGATTGGGGCCTACGAAGACCATAACGTCGACTCTGGCTTGGCCTGCGGGCTGTTGGGTCGCGCCCAGATTGGTAAAGGCATGTGGGCAATGCCCGATCTTATGGCCGCTATGCTTGAGGCCAAGATCTCTCATCCCCAAGCCGGAGCGAGCACCGCCTGGGTTCCATCACCGACAGCCGCAACCCTCCACGTAACCCACTATCACGACGTCAACGTTGCCGAAGTGCAGGCCAGGTTAAAAGACCGGGAGCCCGCGTCCATTGACGACATTCTCACGATCCCCCTGCGCGGCGCTGCCCACATGAGCGCCGAGGACATTCAGCGCGAACTCGACAACAATGCCCAGGGGATTCTCGGCTACGTTGTTCGCTGGATCGATCAAGGCGTTGGCTGCTCCAAAGTACCTGACATCCACAATGTAGGACTCATGGAAGACCGAGCGACACTGAGAATCTCTTCTCAGCACATCGCCAACTGGCTGGTGCATGGTGTCTGCAGTGAAAGTCAGGTCAGGGAAACGCTAGAGCGCATGGCAGCGGTGGTCGATGCGCAGAACGCCAACGATCCCCTATACAAGCCTATGGCACCGGACTTTGATAGCAGCGTCGCGTTTAAAGCAGCCTGCGACCTGGTATTTCTCGGAACAGAGCAACCCAGCGGTTACACCGAGCCTGTGCTCCATGCCAGGCGTCGGGAGGCAAAAGCCAGCCTCTAGTTAAAAAGGCCACGCCGCGGCTGGCTGATGAACGGCTTCGAGGTTACGCGGCTTTGAGAGACGCAGCTTTGAGCTAGAAAGAGCAGGTTTCGATAAGCAGTCCGCGCAATAATGCGCGGACTCGTCACGCATGGTCAGGCGGTCAAGTTGGCAAGAGCTTGCATAGACGGCAAATACTCGTAACCCAGGGCTTCCGACACGGCCTTGTAAGTTACATGCCCCGCGTGCACGTTTAAGCCGTCACGCAAGTAACGATCATCCTCGAGCGCCTTCTTCAAACCCTTATTAGCCAAGTCCAATACGTAGGGCAGCGTTGCATTGGTAAGGGCAAGAGTCGATGTCCTCGCTACTCCACCCGGCATGTTCGCCACGCAATAATGCACAACGCCATCGACGATGTAACAAGGGTCTTCGTGGGTGGTAGGACGACTGGTCTCAAAGCAGCCCCCCTGATCAATGGCGACATCTACCAAAACTGATCCGGGCTTCATACGCGAGACAAGATTCGCCGAAATCAGCTTCGGCGCAGCCGCGCCCGGTATCAGTACCGCGCCCACAACAAGATCCGCGTCGAGCGCATGCCGCTCTAAGGAGTCTCGTGTGGAATACAGCGTTTTCATACGCCCTTCAAAAAGCGTATCGAGCTCTTTTAGACGAGTAATTGAGCGATCGACAATAGTGACATCGGCGCCCAGGCCCATAGCCATACGTGCGGCGTTCACGCCGACAACACCACCACCAATAACCAGCACTCGCGCGGGCTCCACACCGGGGACGCCGCCTAACAGCGTACCGCTTCCACCCTGGGCCTTTTCCAAACTGTGGCACCCGGCCTGAATGGCCATACGCCCCGCCA